>NZ_DAIPZB010000026.1:0-70076 GCF_036782435.1 Pinisolibacter sp.
CGGACATGCCACCCATACCGGACATGCCACCCATGCCCGACATTCCGGACATGCCACCCATGCCGCCCATGCCCTGCATGCCGGACATGCCGCCCATGCCGGACATGCCGGTCTGAGCGGCCGCGAGCGAAACCCCAGCCATCAGGGCGCTCGCGAGCGTGATGGCACGCATGGCCATCTTCGCAGTGTTCCGCATAGATACCTCCATCGATCGATGTGTCGTCTCTGTATTCTCAGAGGTCGAGACGGCTTGTTCTGTTCGGAGACCTCACACCGATTCATCGCTTTCTCGCGATGAACTCGAACGGCGGTCGGTTCGACCGCCGAATTGGGTCACTTCGACTGGTGCCACCCACGAATGTCGTAGGGTCCGGGCATGCCCGGCACGGTGAAGGGCGTGTACCAACCGCCCTGCACGTCGAGGAAATAGAGACTGTGGGGATAGGGCGGCGAGACGCCGGTCAGCGCCGCCACGTACCAGGCGCGCGGATGCGGCTCTTCGACCAGGCGAGGCGCGCCCTCCGGCCGCTCGTAGGGACGAAGTCCCGAGATGAACACGTCATCGGCATGCGCCGGTGCGAGAGCAGCGATCAGGACGGTAACGGCCAGAAGCCCTCGGCTGAACCTTTTCACGGCGACCCCCTTTTCAAGTCGCCAACGAGTTCGCAAGGCTCACGCCAGTTACGTCCAGAATATGCAAGTATATGATTTTATTCGAATATCATCGCGGCGACCGGCACCGGAGCCGCTGCTGCACCGGCTCCGAACTGCCAATTGGGCAGGACGCCGTGCCGGCCGACCTGGAAACGTTGAAAGTCATCGGTTTTTTCCGCGCCAGATTGGCAGAGACGGCACAGCTTTCGCGGCGGTCGGGCGACGGGAGAGGCGCGCGGAGCGCCGTTCACCTGCCGATCCCCAGGCTTCCGCAGCCGCCGCCGGCGCGTCGGGCGACGAAACCGGCAGGCGCCCTCCCCGCCTCAACCGGTCTTTCCGGTGAAGCGCATCGCCAGTTGCAGGATCACCACGCAGAGGAGCGCGAACGACACCACCTGCCAGAAACGAACCGGATGGCGCTCGATGAGCGGCCGCCGCCGGCCGTCGCGATGATCGGCGCGGCCGTGGCGCAGGTCGTGGGTGAATTCCGACAGCGCCTCGTAGCGCTTCGCCGGATCGACGGCGACGGCCTTGGCCAGGACCGCGTCGACCCAGGCGGGAACGGCGCGATCGTCGTCGAGCGCCGAGGCGTAGACGAGCCGGCGTTGCCGGGCGCGGGTGCGGGCCGCCGGCACCTTGGTGCCGTAGGGCAGCCGCCCGGTCAGCATGTGGTAGGCGATGACGCCGAGCGAGTAGAGATCGGAGCGCGTCGTCCCGCCCTCGCCGAGATAATACTCGGGCGCGGTGTACTGCGCCGTCCCCAGCACCGCATCACCATCGAGGTTCGGCGCGCTCTCGAGTACGCCGGCGACGCGGGTGGAACCGAAATCGATGATCTTCACCGTGCCGGAGCGGTCGATCATGATGTTCGCGGGTCTCAGATCCTGGTGCAGCATCTCCTTGCGGTGGAAGGCGCGCAGCCCCTTGGCGATCTGCTCGACGATGTCCCGGACCTTCTCCAGATCCGGCCGCGGATGATCGAGCATCCACTGTGCCAACGTCTGGCCCTCGACCCACTCGGTGACGATGTAGAGGTGGCTGCGCGGCCGCGACGACGGTCGCGCCTCGAGCACGTGCGGGCTGGAGATCCGCCGCGCCACCCATTCCTCCATCATGAAGCGCTTCAGATAGTCCGGATCCTCGCGCAGATCGATCGACGGCACCTTGAGGGCGACCTGCTCGCCGCTGTCGAGATCGGTGGCGAGATGGATGTGGCTGCGGTTCGAGGCGTGGATCTGGCGCTCGATGCGGTAGCCCTCGAACACCCGCCGCGCCTCGAGCATCGGTGCCGGGGGCAGGATCTTCGCCTGTTCCATCACTTCCGTCGCCTCGCCGGAGGCCACTTCGTCGACGCGAACGATCTGGATGGTGAGATTGTCACGGCTGCCGGCGTCGAGCGCGGCGGCGACGATGGCCCGCGCCGCGCCGTCGAGATCGTCGCCGTGATCGGCGATCATCCGGGCGAGGACCTTGGGCTCGACGTGTTCGTGCACCCCGTCGGTGGTGAGCACGAAGACGTCGCCGACCCGGACCGGCTCGGCCCGGTAGTCGATCTCCACCTCGCGCCCCATGCCGAGGGCGCGGCCGAGGTAGGACTGTTCGGACGAGACGACGACCCGGTGATCCTCGGTCAGCTGTTCGAGCGTGCGACCGGTGACCCGGTGGATGCGGGCATCGCCGACGTGGAAGAGGTGCGCCGTCGCCGATTTGAGGACGAGCGCGGAAAAGGTGCAGACGTGGCCGCGATCGAGATCGTGGGCGAAGCCGCTCGACCGCGTGCGCGAATGGAGCCAGGAATTGGTCGCTGCGACGACCCGATGGGCGGAGGTCTTCACCGTCCAGGTTTCGGAGGTGCAGTAGTAGTCGGTGAGGAAGCTCTTGACCGCCGCTTCCGCCGCTTCGCGACCGAAGCGGCTCGAGCTGATTCCGTCGGCGATCGCCACCGCGATGCCCTTGGCGCCCAGAGCGGGTTCGCCCGGGATGATCGCGCCGTGGAAGTCCTGATTGGCGTCTTTGCGGCCGGCGTCGGAATGTTGGCCGATGGTGATCTTCGGTCCGCGTGACATGGCTCGGCCCCGCGCGGAGCGAGCTCCGCTCGCCGAGGAGCGGGGCTCGCCGTTTCGTGGTTGCGGATCAGGCGATGGTGCGCTTCGGCGCCGTCTTGTAGTGCGTGGAATAGAGGGTCGCGCCGACGAAGGTGAGGCCGCCGACAAGGTTACCCACAACGGTCGGGATCTCGTTCCACAGGAAATAGTCCATCCAGGTGAACTTGCCGCCGAGCATGATGCCCGACGGGAACAGATACATGTTCACGATCGAGTGCTCGAAGCCCATGTAGAAGAACACCAGGATCGGCATCCACATGGCGATGACCTTGCCGGACACGGAGGTCGACATCATCGCCGCGACGACGCCGGTCGACACCATCCAGTTGCACATCACGGCGCGGACGAAGAGCGTCAGCATGCCGGCGAAGCCGTGCGAGGCATAGCCGAGGGTGCGGCCCTCGCCGATGGTGCCGATCTTCTGGCCGATGACGTTGGGCGCCTCGGAGAAGCCCATGGTGAAGATGATCGCCATGAACACCGCGGTGGTCAGCGCGCCGGCGAAGTTGCCGATGAAGACCAGGGTCCAGTTGCGGAACACCGCACCCCAGGTGGCGCCCGGACGCTTGTCCATGACGGCGAGCGGGGCGAGCGTGAAGACGCCGGTCAGGAGGTCGAAGCCCAGCAGGTAGAGCATCGAGAAGCCGACCGGGAACAGCAGCGCGCCGACCAGCGGCTGCCCGGTGTTCACGGTGATGGTGACGGCGAAGGCGGCGGCGAGTGCCAGAATGGCACCCGCCATGTAGGCCCGGATCAGCGTGTCGCGGGTCGACATGTAGAGTTTTGCCTCACCGGCATCCACCATCTTGGTGACGAATTCCGAAGGAGCGAGATACGCCATGGTCAGGTCCCCTGGTTCTCGGGATCGGGAGAAGGACGGCTCGCGAACGCGTCGAGCCTTCCGCCGGGATCGGTGGGTGCAGGGATGGACGCCATGGAGGAAAGGCCACGAACGACCGTCACTCCGCCTCTCGGGAAGGCGTGGGGACGGGCCCTGCGCTCCAGCCGCCATTGGCTGGATCACCGGCGAGCGGTCGTCGTCGTTGACGTGCCTTTTCGACAGCAAGCCACGTGCCAGCGGCCATTTCGTCGTGAAATCGGCGGGAATCGGCCGGATCGGCGCGGTCGCTCGGTTCGTGGGCGACTCGATGCAGTGCACAAAACGGCGGCAATGAGGCGAAAACAGCCCGGGCGGTGGGCAGCTATGACGCTCCGACGCCCTCCCCCCGCGCGCAGCTGTGACGCTCGAGCGCACCCGCCGCCCGGCATGCCGTCACCATCCGCCGCCGGGTCGGCCATGCCCGACCGGGTCGACGGGTGCGACATCCGGAATGTTGCGTACCCGGCCCTCATCATGAGAAGGATCGAGACGATCGCCCCCACCGAGCAGAGGAAATCGGACCGATGGTGTTGCGCGCGCTGATCTTCGACGTCGACGGAACCTTGGCGGAGACCGAGGAGATCCATCGCGACGCCTTCAATCGCGCCTTCGCCGAGGACGGGCTCTCCTGGCACTGGGACGTCGATCTCTATCGCGATCTGCTGCGCGTCACCGGCGGCAAGGAGCGCATCCGACGCTATCTGGAGATGGACGGCGTGGCGCCCGCCCTCGACGATGCCCGCATCGCCCGCCTCCACGCCCGCAAGAACGAGATCTACGGCGAGACGGTGCGCTCCGGCCGCTGCGCGCTGCGCCCCGGCGTCGCCGAGCTCGTCCGCGCCGCGCGCGCCGGCGGCCTGCGCACCGCCATTTCGACCACCACCTCGCGACCCAACGTCGAGGCCCTGCTCGCCGCCACCTTCCCGGGCGCCGAGCCAGACCTCTTCGATCCGATCGTCGCCGGTGAAGACGTCGTCGCCAAGAAGCCGGCGCCCGACGCCTACATCCTGGCGATCGAGAAGCTGGGCCTGCCGGCGGAGGCGTGCCTCGCACTCGAGGATTCGCGCAACGGCCTCACCGCCGCCCGCGCCGCCGGCCTCGCGACCGTCGTCACCCCGAGCCTCTACACCGCCCACGAGACCTTCGAGGGCGCGGCCCAGGTGATCCCGGACCTGACCGCCTTCGATCTCGAGGCCTGGTGAGCCGCGCCGTCACCACCACACGACCCGGATCGCCGCCAGACCGACGATGGTGACGACGAACTCCAACGGCAGACCGACGCGCCAGTAGTCGCCGAAACGGTAGCCGCCGGGGCCCATCACCAACAGGTTGTTCTGGTGGCCGATGGGGGTGAGGAAGGCGCAGGACGCGCCGATCGCCACCGCCATCAGGAAGGCGTCCGGCGAGGCGTTCATCGTCTTCGCCGTCGCCAGGGCGATCGGCGACATGACCGCAGCGGTGGCGGCATTGTTGACGAAGTCGGAGAGCCCCATCGTCACCACCAGCACGATGGCGAGGGCGGCGAAGGCGTGGCCCGACGACAGGCCGCCGATGGCGTGCTCGGCGATGAGCCCCGCCAATCCGGTGTCGCTGAACGCCCGCGCCAGCGGCAGCATCGCGGCGAGCACGATCAGCACCGACGGCTCGATGGCGCGATAGGCCTCTTCGGCCGACACGATCCGCGTCGCCGTGTAGCCGAGCACGGCGCCGAGGAACGCCACCGCCGGCGGCAGGAGGCCGGCGGCGGTCGCGGCGATCGCCGCGACGAAGATCGCGACCGCCACCACGGGCTTGCGCCGCCGCAACAATTGCAACGGCCGTTCGGCCAGCGGCGCCAGCCCGAGCGACGGCATGGTCTCGTCGAGCTGCTTGCGTCCACCCTGGAGCAGCAGCACGTCGCCGCCGCTCCACGGCTGGTCGCGCAGGCGTTGCACCACCCGGTGGCCCATGCGCGACATGGCCAGCAGGTTGAGATTGTGGGTCTCGCGAAGGCGCAGCGACCGCGCCGAGCGGCCGATCTGTGGCGAGTTCGGCAGGACGACGGCCTCGACGATGGCGATGCGATCGTCCTGGAGCGAGGCGCGATCGAGTTCGCGGGCGTGCTCGACGACGATGCCGGCGCCGGTGAACTTGCCTTCGAGCGCCTCCGGCGTCGCCTCGATCACCAGGATGTCGTCGGCCCGCACGATCTGGAACGGGTTGGGCATCAGGATGCGGTTCTTGCCCCGCGTCACCGCCAGGAGGCGGACGTCGCCGCCGATCTCCTCCTCGAGCGTCGACAGCGTCGTGCCGATCACCGAGGCGCCCTCTTCGACGCGGATCTCGGTGAGATAGGGACCGATGTCGAGCGCCTCGCCGGCCGCGCCCGTCCCTTTGCGATCGACCGGAACGGCGCGCCAGCCGATCGTCATCAGGTAGGCGATGCCGGCGATCGCCACCGCGACGCCCACCGGGGCGAAGGCGAAGAGCGAATAGCCCGATCCCGTCGCCTGCTCGCGGAAGGCCGAGACGATGATGTTGGGTGGGGTTCCGACGAGCGTGCACATGCCGCCCAGCATCGAGGCGAAGGAGAGCGGCATCAGCACCTGCGACGGCGGCGTATCGCGTTCGCGCAGCAGCCGCAGCGCCACCGGCAGGAACAGCGCCAGGGCGCCGACGTTGTTGATGAAGGCCGACAGGAGCGCGATCGGCACCGCCAGCGCCAGGATCAGCAGAGTCGGTGACCGCGGAATGCCGCCGATGAGCGAGGTGGCGATCTGCACCGCGCCGCAGGCGACGAGCCCGCGCGACAGGATCAGCACCAGCGCGACCGTCGCCACCGCCGGATCGGCGAAGCCCGAGAACGCGTCCGCCGCCGGCACCAGCCCCGCCGCGACCGCCGCGAAGAGCGCGCCGAGCGCCACCAGCTCATAGGCCCAGCGCCCGTGGACGAACAGCGCCACGGTGACGAGGAGAAGGCCGGAGAGCAGGATCTGTTCGAAGGTCATGGCGGCGCGACCGGATTGCGACGCCCGATGATGCGCCGAACGAGGGCACCCGGTCCATGATGCGGCTTCGGCGGCCCCCGCCCCTCCCCGCGACCATCCGTCTCGGTCACGGTGATCGTCGCCGCCGTCCCCGAGTTCGATCCGAAATCCGCGGTGCCGAACCGCCGCTTCGGGCGCCGCGCCGGCGAGATCGCACCGGCGGTTCGACGCGAAGAAGCCCCCCGGCGGTGTCGCCAGGGGCTTCTTCACGGTCACGGCCTTTCGCGCACCGTCGTTCAGTACTTGGCGAAGACCGGTGACGAGCCGCCGAAGTCGAACTTGTAGTTCATGCCGACCCGGACGATGTCGTAGGACGGGTCGACCTTGATCCGCGCCGCGGCCCCGCCGAGCGTCAACGCCAGCAAGGTCTCGGACGAGAAGTCGACGTGCATGTATTCGGCCCGCAGCGTCAGGTTCGGCGTGACGGCGAACTCGGTGCCGAGACCCGCCACCCAACCGGAATGGTCGCGCTTGCGCGACAGACCGCCGGTGAAGACGCCGGGGATGTCGATTCCGGCCGACGACGTCGTCCCGCCGTAGGCCCAACCGCCGGTGGCGTAGACGAGCCACGGATCGCCGACGGCGTAGCCGATGCGACCGCGCACCGTGCCGATGTAGTCGAGCGCCGTCCCGACCGAGGCCGTGGCGCTGCCGAGCGGCACGCCACCGATCGACGCGGAGCCGCCGGCGCTCAGCGGTCCCTTGATGTCGGCCCAGTCGAAATCGGCTTCGAGGCCGACGACGATGTGGTTCGACAGTTGCAGGTCGTAGCCGATCTGCGCGCCGCCGAGGAAGCCGGAGGCATCGCCAGCCGCCTTGCCCGAAATTCCGACGGCACCGAGCGTAGCGGTGATCGGATAGTCGTGGGTGCCCATGCCGTAGCCGCCGTTCACGCCGATGTGGAGGCCGGTCCAATCGAAGTTGCGCGGTGCGGTGAAGGCCGAGGGCTGCATCGCCGTCGACGATCCGGTGCCGCCGAAGCGATAGTTCACACCGGCCCGCACGAAGTCGTAGGCCGGAGCGACCCGAACCGATGCGGCGACGGGACCGACGGCGAGCGCCGCGAGATTGGCCGAGCCGAGATCGACGTGGAGATATTCGGCGCGGAACGAGATGTCCGGAGTGATCGCATATTCGGTGCCGATGCCGGCCGCCCAGCCCGACATGTTCTTCGACACGTCACCGGCCACACTCGGCCCGCCGACGATGCCCGCCGAATAGAACGAATTGACGCTACCCCAGGCCCAACCGCCGGTGAGATAGACGAGCCACGGATCGGTGACGATATAGCCGAGACGGCCGCGCACCGTGCCGAGATAGTCGAGCCGCGAGCCGACCGCCGCACCGGCGCTGCCGATCGGCACGCCGCCGCTGGTGAGGGTGCCGCCGGCACTCAGCTTGTCCTCGAGATTCGACCAGCCGAAATCCGCCTCGATGCCGGCCAGGATGCGGTTCGGGAAAACCCAGTTGTAGCCGGCCTGAACGCCGGCGATCATGCCGGCGGCATTCATCCCGGCCGAGCCGGCGACGGCCAACGGCCCCGCGGCGATACCCACCGGATAGTCGACCTTCCCGCCCCCGACACCGGCATTGGCGCCGACATAGAAGCCGGACCACAGCGATACCGGCACCGCGATCGGTTCGGCGACCGGCGGAGGCCGCTTCGCCACGTCCGCGGCGAAGACCGGCCCGGCGAGCACGACCGCCAACACGGTCGACAGCGAAACGGATGAAACTCGCATATCAGGAACCCCCCATCTCGATCGACAGAAGAAACAATGGCGACGAATGAATCCCATCGACACGACCATAATTCGAGTTCACGTATCTCCAAACGAAATATCAATCCGAACGCATCGACCATGAATGCTTCACCCTTCGCGTGACCTTTGTGCAACAAAGCGAATACCGATTACCACATACATGAAGTCGAAACAAGTTATTCTAGTACTATTCAATTTTGTTGCTTGTTGTTTTATGGCGGATGCACCATGTATCGTCCATCGCTACACTCACCGAACCGTCCACCATCGCGCACGTCCGAAAATCATTCGGGCGGGATGCGGAGTTGTATCGTCGAAAACGTCTCCACCTCGCCGGCATGCGCGCCGATGCGGCGGGTCGACTCGAGTAGATCGGTAATTTTTACGAGGAAGCTTCCAATCGATCCGCTGCACGACGAAGTCGTCGATGCGGCGTATCCCCGCCGGGGGACCGCGCGGGAGCCCTCGTTCGCGCGAAGAGCAACGGATCACGCGGCGGCCGGTGCCGTGTCGATGTGACCGCGCGCGTCGGGGTGGGTACGGGGGAGACGAGATCGGCCGGACCATGGCCGGCGCGGGGAGGTCGGCGAGCGTGGCTCGCCACATCACCGTGAGGCCGTCCGCCGCGCGGACCCATGGTTCACCGGATCGCAGGGAGAGAATGGCGGACGGGGTGGGATTCGAACCCACGGTGGGCTCGCACCCACGGCGGTTTTCAAGACCGCTGCCTTAAACCACTCGGCCACCCGTCCGGAGGCCCTTCAATGACGAGAAACAGCGCCGGGTTCAAGCCCCTCGCGCGCGCCGAAGCTCGAGGGGGTGAGGCGACGCGCCTTCGCCCGATCGGTGACGCCCCAGCCCTCGCGTGCCCGGCCCGCCCGGCCCACGACGCCGGCGGGGTCGCGCCACCGCGACGCCCGACCTCCCGCGTGCTCCCTCGCCGCGAAACGACGAAAGGCCGGCGGTCGTCCCGCCGGCCCCTCGGTCCCGGTCGCCGAGAGCGGTTCGCGAACCGATCGCGTCGGTTCGAAACCCGCTCTCGATCCCTGGTGGCACCTGTTCTCTTCGATCCGGTCGTTCGACCGGATCGGAACGGGCTCCGGGTGATCAGGCGGTGTGCTTGATGACGAAGCGGAAGACGCCGGCGTCGGAGCCGGTTTCCATCATGGTGTTGCCGGTGGTGCGGCAGAAGGCTTCGAAGTCGGCGACGGAACCCGGGTCGGTCGCCAGGATCTCGAGGGTGCCGCCGGCCGGCACTTCCTTGAGCATCTTCTTCGCCTTGAGGATCGGCAGCGGGCAGTTGAGGCCCTTCGCGTCGAGAGTCTTGTCGGCCATGTTCATTCCTCCACGGATGTCTGTGACAGGGTAGTTCGGTTCTCTGGGTGACGGGCGGCGGCGAGCGGTCCCCGATCGCCGCCTTAAGGGCTCCTGCCCCGGCGGGCCCGTCAGCGGCCGTAGTAGACCATGCAGTCGTGCTTCGCTTCAGCGAAAAACAGCCAACGCTCGGTGAGAAGCCCCACCGCCAGCGAGGCGACGGCGACGAGCGCCAGCACCATGGCCAGCCCCGAGGCCACGAACAGCGCCGCGATCGTCGCCGCCAGCGGCACGACGAACAGGGTCAGCTGAGCGATGGCGCGCAGGCGCTGCGCATGTTTGCGGGCGACGACGTAGCCCATCTCCTGCATGAGGAAGTTCTCTTCCGTGTGCGGCTGCTCGAGCAGTCGCACCGAGCCGAAGCGGCCGAGACCGGTCGCCGAGGCGAGAGTCGTCTTCGACCGACCGGTGTCGACCGAATGCCAGTAGGCGAGCTTCACCACCCAGCCGGCGGCGAGGAGCACGATCGCCAACACGTCGACGTGGGGGCCGTGGACGCCGAAGAGCCGGGTCACCGCCTCGAGCAGCAGAGCGCCCGACATCAGGCCGAGCACCATGTAGGCGACCGGGACGATGCCGTTGTTCCACTGGCGGATGGTGATCAGGCTCGCATAGATCATCGAGGTCGAGATCACCGTCGCCACGGCCAGGACCGCGGCGAGCGCCCCCATCCAGCCGAAGAAGCCGGTGGTGGTGCCGAGGAACACCCAGCCGATGGCGAAGAGGCCGGCCGGCACGAAGGTCAGGATCGCCAGCACGCCCTCCCGCGACAGCCAGGACGAACGCCACTGGCTGAGCGCCCGCCAGGCGCGTTCGGGATGGCCGAGGTGGAAGGTCGACGACAGGAGGCCGCCGGCGATGAGGCCGAGGGCCAGGCCCGTGGTGACGAAACCGAGCCAGGTGGCCGCCGGCATCAGGCCGGAGACCGCGAAGATCGCCGCGAGGATCAGCAGGCCGTAGCCGGCGCCCGACGCGGTGGTGAAGAAGATGACCGAATAAGCGGGATGCATGTCTCGTCTTCCCTCAACGCGTCAGCACACGGTCGACCCACTTCAGGAACCTGCCGGCTCCGGCGAGCGCCGGGGCGGGCGCCGCGGCCGGCGCGGCGGGGCCGCGCTTGCCCACACGCGGCGGCAGGTACTTGCTGGTCGGCTGATAACCCGTCTCCGGCGCCAGATCGTAGCCGCCGCGCTCGCGCGTCAGCTTCGAAACGGTGGAGTTCGGGTCGTTGAAATCACCGAAGTGGCGCGCCTTGGACGGACACGCCGCGACGCAGGCCGGGACGCGGTCCTCTTCGGGGAGATTCTTGTTGTAGATCTTGTCGACGCAGAGCGTGCACTTCTTCATCACGCCGACGTGCTCGTCGTACTCGCGATTGCCGTAGGAGCAGGCCCAGGAGCACAGCTTGCAGCCGATGCACTTGTCGTGGTCGACCAGCACGATGCCGTCTTCCGAGCGCTTGTAGGAGGCGCCGGTCGGGCACACCGTGACGCAGGCCGGCGTCTCGCAGTGCAGGCAGTTCTTGGGGAAGTGGACGGTGCGGGCGTCCGGCCCCTCCCCGCCCACTTCATAGGTGTAGACGCGGTTGAACCAGACACCGCGCTGTTCCGCCTGATAGGCGTTGACGTCGGTCAGCGGGGCCGAGATCGCGCCGGTGTTCCACTCCTTGCAGTTGGTGGCACAGGCGTGGCAGCCGACACAGGTGTCGAGGTCGATGGCGAGGCCGAGGCGCTTCGCCGGGGGGTGCGACGGCAGGGAGGTCATGCCGGGCTCCTCTCGTCGCGCGCCTTCGCGTGGAAGGATGCGCCGTAGTCGTTGACGGTGGGCGCCGGCTCGAGGCCGACGAGACGCGGAATGGTCGGGAACTGCGGCTCGGTGACTTCCGCCCCGGGCGCGCACTTCTCGATGCGGACGCGCAGGTCGAACCACGCCGCCTGACCGGTGATCGGGTCGGAGTTGGTGATGCGCTTGCCCTGGGCGTCGCGCGGCAGCAGCTCCGAGATCAGGTGGTTGAGCAGGAAGCCCTTCTTCGCCTCGGGCACATCGGCGTCGAGGTTCCACGCTCCCGAGCGCTTGCCGATGGCGTTCCACGTCCACACCGTGTCGTGGTTGAGGCCTTCCATGGTCTTCACCTGGACCTTGATCTCGCCGTTGTGGCTGGTGACCTTGACCCAGTCGTCGTCGACCACGCCGAGCTCACGCGCCTTGGAGGTGGAGACGTAGAGCTTGTTGCGGCCGAGGATCTGCCTGAGCCAGGCGTTCTGCGAGCCCCAGGAGTGGTACATGATCATCGGGCGCTGGGTCAGCGCGTGGACCGGGTAGGTCTTCGTGTCGACCATCGACTCTTCGAACGGCACGTACCACACGGGAAGCGGATCGAAGCTCGCTTCGACGCGCGCCCTCAGGTGATCCGGCGGCTGCACCGCGCCGTGGCCCTGCGCCGCCAGTTTGAACTTCTGCATCGTCTCCGAATAGAGCTGGATGACGATCTGATCGGCATGGCCGACGAAGCCCATCTGCACGGCGAAGTCGAGGTAGTCCTTGTTGGCGAACTTGTAGAACTTCTGGTTCGGCGCCAGCTCGTGATGCCAGAAGGCCTGATGGTCGATGTAGGCCTGGAGCTGGTTCTTGTTGACGCCACCGCGGCCGTGCTGGTCGCCGTTCTCACCGCGCCAGCCGGCGAGCGGGCCGATGCCCGGAGTGCGCTCGTGGTTGACGATGTAGTCGGCGTAGCCGCCGGGATACTTCGGCGTGCCGTCGGCGTTGGTCATGCCCGGCAGACCGAGGCGAGCGCCGAGGTCGAGCATCACCGACTGGAACGAGCGGACGTCGCGATCGGGCTCGACCACCGGCTGGCGGATGGCGTCGGCCGGGCCGTCGGCTTCGCAGATCGGCCGGTCGAGCAGCGAGATGCAGTCCCAACGCTCGAGGTAGGTGGTGTCCGGCAGGATCAGGTCGGCATAGGCCACCATCTCCGACTGGTAGGCGTCCGAGTAGATGATCTTGGGGATCTTGTACTCGCCGGTCTTCTCGTCCTTGGCCGTGAGCATCTCCATGACACCCTTGGTGTTCATGGTCGAGTTCCAGCTCATGTTGGCCATGTACATGAACAGCACGTCGACCGGATAGGGGTCGGCGTTGTGCGCATTGGTGATGACCATGTGCATCAGGCCGTGCGAGGAGAGCGGCGCCTCCCACGAATAGGCCTTGTCGATGCGAACCGGCGTGCCGTCCGCTTCGAGCACCAGATCCTCCGGCCCGGTCGGAAAGCCGAGCGGGGCACCGGTGAGCGGGGTGTTCGGAGCGTAGGTCTTACCGGCCGGCTTGATGCCCGGCGGGATCGGCTTGGGGAACGGCGGCTTGAAGCGGAAGCCGCCGGGCACTTCGACCGAGCCGAGCAGCACCTGCAGGACGTGGATCGCCCGGCAGGTGTGGAAGCCGTTGGAGTGGGCCGAGATGCCGCGCATGGCGTGCATCGCCACCGGACGACCGGTGATCTTGTCGTGCTTGCGCCCGGCCCAGTCGGTCCATTCGACGTCGAGGGTGATCTCCTGCTCGAAGGCCACCTCGGCGAGCTCGCGGGCGATGCGGCGGATGGTGTCGGCCGGGATGCCGCAGCGCTCGGCGACGGCATCGGGGGCGTAGTCGCCGGCCATGTAGCGATCGGCGAGGATCTGGAACGACGGCACCGCCTTGCGTCCGTCGGGGAGCGTGAACTCGCCGACGACGGCGGGCGCGATCTCCGGCAGACGGGCGTCGACCGCTTCACCCTTCTTCACGTCCCAGGCGAGCGGAGCGCCGGAGGCGTCGCGGGCGAAGAGGCCGTGATCGGCGCCGCCCGGGTTCTGGACGACCAGCCAGGGGGCGTTGGTGTAGCGCACGAGATAGTCGAGATCGACCTTGTCGGCATGCAGCAGCTCGTGGATGAGCGCCATGACGAACAGGCCGTCGGTGCCCGGGCGGATGCCCAGCCACTCGTCGGCGACCGCCGAATAACCGGTGCGGATCGGGTTGACCGACACGACCTTGGCGCCGCGACCCTTCATCTTGCCGAGGCCGGTCTTGATCGGGTTCGAGTCGTGGTCCTCGGCGACGCCGAAGAGCATCAGGTACTTCGAGCGATCCCAATCGGGTTCGCCGAACTCCCAGAACGAGCCGCCGATGGTGTAGAGGCCGGCCGCCGCCATGTTGACCGAACAGAAGCCGCCGTGCGCCGCGAAGTTCGGCGTGCCGAACTGCGTCGCCCACCAGCCGGTCAACGACTGCGACTGATCGCGGCCGGTGAAGAAGGCGAGCTTCTTCGGATCGGTGTCGCGGATGTTCTTCAGCCACCCGGTGGCGATGGAGAGCGCCTCGTCCCACTCGATCTCGACGAAGGCGTTCTCACCACGCGGCCCCACGCGCTTCAGCGGCTTCCTGAGCCGCGCCGGCGAGTAGTGCTGCATGATGCCCGAGGAGCCCTTACCGCAGATCACACCCTTGTTGACGGGATGGTTGCGGTTGCCCTCGATGTAGCGGACGAGCCCGTCCTTCAGGTGCACCTTGATGCCGCATCGGCAGGCGCACATGTAGCAGGTCGTGTACTTCACCTCGTCGTTCACGACCGGTGAGGTGTCGATCGCCGGATCCCTGGCCATTTTGTCGTCGTTTCCTCATCGCTGCCCGCCGAGCGGGCCGTATTTCCCTTCACGACCCGGTCCGGGTCGCGCGTCGTCTCATACCGCCGCCGGACCGGCGACCGCCTTCGGCGCCGGTTCGTCGTCGAAGTCGGCTTCCGTCGGCTCCTGCTTGCCCATCCGCGCGCATTCGACGAAGACGCGACGGCCGCAGGTCTTGCATTCGTTGTAGTCGAAGTAGCGGTAGAGCGTCCTCAGCGCCTCGGTCTTCGAGTGGAAGATGTTCTCCCGCCCGATCTCGTCGATGTAGCCGCCCTTCTCCAGGATCTCGAGCACCCGATCCTTCGGCCGGATGAGATAGAGACCGCCACCGTGGGCCCGCCATCGCTTGGCCATCTGCACCAGCGCCTCGGCGCCGGCGAGATCGACGAAGTTCACGCCCGACATGACGATCGCCAGGAAGCGAACGTCGGGGATCTCCTTCTCGTAGTTGCGCAGCGTCTCCTGGAAGGAATTGACCGCGCCGAAGAACAGCGACCCGTCGATGCGGATGATGCGGAGCTGGCGGCACTCCACCAGATTGCCGCCGGCGGTGGTGAACTTGCGGCCGGCGCTCATCGGATCGGGCACGCGCGGCAGGATGCGCGGGTTGGAGGTGCGGTTCAGATAGAGCAGCAGCGAAAGCATGACGCCGAGGAAGATCGCGAACTCGAGCTCGAGCACCAGCGCCGAGACGAAGACCACGGTCATCACCGCCGTCTCCGACTTCGAGGTCTTCACGATCTGGGCGATGTGGTGCCAATCGACCAGACCCCAGGCGACCAGGAACAGCACGCCGGCCATCGCGGCGAGCGGCATGTAGACCGCATAGGGAGCCAGCACGAAGACCAGTACCATCAACAGCGCGCCGGCGACGATCGCGGCGAGCGGCGTCTTGGCGCCGGCGTCGTAGTTGAGGCCGGAGCGGTTGAACGAGCCGGTCGCCACGTAGCCGGAGAAGAACGACCCGGCGATGTTGGACAGGCCCTGGCCGAAGAACTCCTGGTTGGCGTCGATGTGCTGTCCGGATCGGACCGCGAGCGCGCGGGCGATCGACAGCGCCTCGGTCAGGGCGAACATGGTCATGGCGACGGCCGTCGGCGCCAACTGGCGCCACACTTCCGGCTCGAAGCTCGGCGCCGACAGCGGCGGCAGGCTCGCCGGGAGGGCGCCGACGGTGGCGAACTGCGCCCCGGCAGTCGCCTTCAGCACGACGCCGACGAGCGAACCCACCAGGATCGCCACGATCATGTAGGGCACGCGCGGCAGGTGATTGCGCACCACGATACCGGTGGCCAACGTCGCCAGTCCGATGGCGAAGGTCGGCCACGAGATCGAGCCGAAATGCTCGAAGAGGTACATCACCACTTCGTGCGGGTGACTGCCGCGCGGGATCGCCAATCCGGTGAAGTTCTTCACCTGATTGATGGCGATGAGCACGCCGGCGCCGGCGGTGAAGCCGATCACCACCGAATGCGAGATGAAGTTGACGATGGTGCCGAGCTTGAACAGCGCCATGGTGATCTCCAGCAGACCGACCATGATGGCGACCGTCAGCGCCAGCTTGACGTAATGGGCGCTGCCCGGTTCGGCGAGCGCCGAGAGCGAGGAGAACAGCACCAGCGAAGCGGCCGTCGTCGGGCCCGAGACCAGATGCCAGGACGAGCCGAACAGCGCCGCGACGATCGCCGGGACGATACCCGCGTAGAGGCCGTATTCCGGCGGCATGCCGGCGATGGTGGCGAAGGCCACACCCTGCGGCAGCACGACGACCGCGCCGGTCAGACCGGCCATGAGGTCGGACGAGATGGTCTTCCCGTTCAGCAGCGGCAGCCAGCTGCGGAACGGCATCAGATCCGGCATGAACGAACTCAGGCGCGATGCGACGGCCAAAACGAAGTCTCCTTCGACGACGGGTTCCTTCCCGCGACGCATCGAAGCATCGCAGGCCGGGCGAAACGGCTGGGAATGGCGGCTCGGCGCCGGTGGCCCCACGGCGCCGAGGGATCACATCAGGTGGTCTTCTTCAGCTTGCCGATGCCGAGGAAGTCGAGCATCGCCTTCTCGTAGAAGGGCTCGCTCTCACCGCGACGCATCTTGCGGATGAAGTACTTCTCGAAGCCGATCTTCGCCGCATGCACCCACTTGCCCGACGAGGACCAGTTGACGTTGCGCGGCGGGATCTGCGGCTGGGCGACGAAGGCGACGCCACTGTCGCCGAAGTCCGCCAGACACACGGCGTTCCAGGTCGCCTCGTGGCTGGATTCCCCACCCCGCAGGATCTGACCGATGTTGAGCGCCGTGGCGGTCACCATCGACTCGATCATGAAGCCCGTCTTCGGCACGCCGCAGGGAACCGGCGTCGGTCCCATCGGCGGGATGGCGACGCAGACGCCGACCGAGAAGACGTTGCGGTACTTCGGGTTGCACTGGTGCTTGTCGACCAGGATGAAGCCGCGGGGGTTGACGAGGCCCTCGACGCCGCGAACCGCCTCGATGCCGCGGAACGGCGGCAGCATCATCGAGAAGCCGAACGGAAGCTCGTGGGTCGCCCGGACCGAGCCGTCCTCGGCGACTTCCTCGACGAACATCTTGCCCGGCTCGACCTTCTTCACCCGGCTCGAGGTCAGCCACTTGATGTGATGCTCACGCATCTCGCTCTCGAGCAGGCCCTTGGTGTCGCCGACGCCGTCGAGGCCGAGGTGGCCGATGTAGGGCTCGGCGGTGACGAAGGTCATCGGTACCTTGTCGCGGATCTTGCGACGGCGCAGTTCGGTGTCGATGATGAAGGTGAACTCGTAGGCCGGACCGAAGCACGACGCGCCCTGCACCGCGCCGATGATGATCGGCTTCGGATCCTTGCAGAACTCGTCGAAAGCCGCCGCCGCCTGTTCGGCGTGGTCGATGTGGCAGATCGACTGGGTGTTGCCGTTCGGGCCGAGACCTTCGATCTCGTCGAAGGCGAGTTCGGGACCGGTGGCGATGATCAGGAAGTCGTAGGCGACCTCGCTGCCGTCGACCAGTTCGACCTTGTTGGCTTCCGGATGAACCTTCTTGGCCGCCACCGGCTTGAAGTCGATGCCGCGCTTGGCGAAGGTCGGCGCCAGATCGATCTGGATGTCCTCCCGCTGACGCCAGCGCACCGGGATCCACGGGTTCGACGGAACGAAGTGATACTTCGGATCCTTGGTGATGACGGTCAGTTTGTCGCCGGGACGGAGCTGATCCTTCATCTCGTAGGCCATGACGACGCCGCCGAGACCGGCGCCGAGAACTACAACGTGAGCCATCGAACCCTCCATGAATTGGCCGATTACGCTCCCCCGAGCGTTCGACCGGTTATAGGTCCTCCTCCCGCTCCCGCCTCCACCTCCCTCGAGTGGTTGCGCAGGGCAGTGAAGAGACACCGTTATCTCTTCAGCATATGCAGATATTCGAAGTTCCCGAAACCGCGAAACCACGAACCGCGCCGGACATTCGCTCCCTTTTCGTCCGCGCGGGTGCCCCTCATCCCGTGCTCCAGGCCCGAGGTCGCTTCATCCCGGCGATCTTGCAGGCCTGTCGTACGTACCCGTAGGGAAAGAGCTCGAACAACCGGTTGCGCGAGGCGCCGAACTCGGCCTTCAGATGCTTCATGACGAAGCGCGCGTCGGGCGACACCTGATGGTGCGCCTGCCACTCCCGCATGAAAGCGATGACCGACCAGTGTTCCTCCCCCAGCTCGATCTCTTCCTCTTCGGCCACGATGCGCGCGAAGTCCTCGCTCCAATCGTCCGGATCGAGCAGATAGCCCTCCCCGTCCCTGAGCCGAGCCCAGTCACGCGCCCCCGCGGCGGTCATCGATCCGCCCCGCGCATCACCGCCGCGGCACCGACCGACCGCCCACGTCCCGAACGCGCCGCGGCCGCCGGCTCGACCGCCGACGCCGTCGGCGACCGGCTGTCGCCGGCCCGCGCCCTGACGAATTCGACGAAACGCTCGGCCCAGCGCGCCCGCGACGTGTCGCGCAGGTGGGTGAAACTCGCCATGACGTTGCCGACGACGATGCCGTCGTCGGTGCCGGTGATGCCGTCGCCGCGCACCACCCGGTAGGCGAAGCGGCAACCGGACGCGAGATTCTCCAGCCGGGCATAGTGGAACTCGTGCGCCTTGACCCGGACGGGCTTCGTCGCGCCGCGCGGGGTCGGCCACGGCATCGCCACGGTCTCCTCCATGACGACGAGGCCGCGGCCCTGCGGCCGCTCCTGCACCACGGCGTCCGCCGGCACGACACCGACCATGTCGCCCTTCTCGCCCTTCCAGGCGATCGATCGCGACAGATACATCAGCCCGCCGCACTCGGCGTAGATCGGCAGGCCCTCACCCGCCGCCGCAGCGATGTCGTGGCGCAGCGAGGCATTGGCCGCCAGCCGATCGATGTGGCTCTCCGGGAAGCCGCCGCCGATGAAGAGGCCGTCGATGCGCGGCAGCCGCGGCGTCGTCAGGGCCGAGAAGAACTCGAGCCGGGCGCCGGCCGCTTCCAGCGCTTCCAGGTCGTCCTGGTAATAGAAGCAGAAGGCTTCGTCGCGGACGACGCCGATGGTCACCGGCTCGACGTCGCGCGACGGCGTGGTGGTGACGACGACAGGCGCCGTCGGGGCGCGATGGCCGTGCGCCGGCCGGCTCGCCAGTTCGATCACCGCGTCGACGTCGACGTCCGCGGCGACCGTCTCGGCGAGATGGGCGACGACCCGTTCGACGTTGTCGGTCTCCTGCGGCGTGGTCAGGCCGAGATGGCGCTCCGCCACCGTCAGGTCGGCCGAGCGGCCGATACAGCCGAGCACCTTCAGGTCGGTGTAGCGCTCGAGCGCCTGCCGGAGCTTCTCCTCCTGGCGCGCGGTGGCCACCCGGTTGAGGACGACGCCGCGGATGTCGACGTCGCGGTCGAAGACCTGATAGCCCATGACCAGAGGCGCGATGCCGCGGGTCATGCCGAAGGCGTCGAGAACCAGGACCACCGGCGCGCCGACCAGCTTGGCCAACGCCGCGGTACTGTCGCGGCCCTCCAGGTCGACGCCGTCGTGCAGACCCTTGTTGCCCTCGATCAGTTCGAAGTCGACACCGGCGGCATGCGCCGCGATGGTCGCCTCGATCTCGGCCGGATCCTGGGTGTTGAAGTCGAGATTGTAGCAGGGCCGCCGGGTCGCCCGGGCGTGCCACAGCGGATCGATGTAGTCCGGACCCTTCTTGTAGGTCTGGACGACGAGGCCGCGTGCCGTCAGCGCCGCCGCGAGGCCGGTGGTGAAGGTGGTCTTGCCGGACGACTTGTGGGCCGCCGAGATCAGCACCCGCGGGCGAGCGGCATCGACGCGCGGGTCGAACCCGCGCGTCGTGACGTTCCCCGAGGTCCGGATCTCAGGCCGCGTCGGCATAGCTCTCCCCTTCGCCCTTGGGCAGCAGGCGGAACAGCCGCATCGCCATCATCGCCAGCACCAGCGCCAGGGCCGCACCGCCGACGCCGAGACCGATCTCCGGCAGGGTCGGGACGTAGCGGGCGACGATGCCGTCGTTGAACGAGCTCGTCACCTCGTAGCCGGGGAAGAGCTTCAGCGGGTAGGCCTGACCTCCGACGATGATGACGTAGATGTGGGCGAAACCGCCGACCAGCACCAACACCGAGGAGACGATCTCACGGGTGCGGGAGATCCCGGAGCGTCCGTAGAGCATCACCATCGGCACCAGCGTTCCGAGGACGACGTAGAGCCCCCAGAACAGCAGCGTGTAGAGGCCGCCGTCGAGCAGCAGGTAGGCCTCCCAGTCGACCCGCCAGGCGGTATAGATCGAGGTGAAGTGGAACACGCCCGAGAAGTACAGCACCGAGCCGACGAAGATCACCAGCAGCCGCATCAGCCGCTGCAGCAGTTCCTCACCCAGACCACGGCTGGCCGAGCTCTCCAGCGCCAGACGGATCAGGATGAAGACGGCGAGGCCGTAGGCGAGCGACATGGCGATGAACAGCGGCGCCAGCACCGCCGACCCGTAGGGCGAGCGCGCCATCAGGAAGCCGAAGATCGAGCCCGTGCCGGTGGTCAGCGTCAGACGCCACAGGAAGGCGGCGAGGCCGACGTGCGGGGTGAACCTCGCCCAGCGCCGCGTCATCTGCACCACCAGATAGGCCAGCACGACGCCGATGAAGCCGGAGTAGAGAATGACGTTCCAGGCGAAGATCGAGCGGAAATTGTAGTTGGTCATCGCCACGGTCAGGCGGTCCGGCCGCCCGAGGTCGAGCACCAGGATGGCGAGGCCGCCGACCAGGAAGGTGATCGCCAACACGCCCGACAGACGCGCCTTGGGCTTGTAGTGCATCTCGCCGAAGACGGAGCCGAGCGAGGCGATGTTGAGCACGCCCGAGGCGATGACGATCAGGAACACCGCGAAGACGTGCGGCATGCCCCAGACGATCTCGTTCGACATGCCGGTCACGATGTGACCGTTGTGCTCCATGTAGAGCGCCGACAGAGCGCCGATCGCGACCAGGACGAGGAGGCCCGTGAAGAGCATCCAGAACCGCTGACCGCCCCGGCATTCGGTATAGACGATGTTCGCCATGGGTCGGTCCTCACAGGTTCCGGTAGCGCACGCCCGGGTCGACGCCGAGGTCGCCGCGGATCTGCATCGTCGCGTAGGTGGCGATCACCTTCGAGATCTCCGAATTGGGATCGGCGATGTCCCCGAACATGATGGCCCCGCCCGACTTGGCGCAGGCTTCGACGCATGCCGGAGCTTGCCCCTTATCGACGCGATGGACGCACAGGGTGCAGCCCTCGACCGTGCCCATGCCACGCGGCGCGTGGGGCTTCTGGTCCTCGAGCGCTTCGTGCACGAAGGAGCGCGCCTTGTAGGGGCAGGCCATCATGCAGTAGCGGCAGCCGATGCAGCGATGGCGGTCGACCAGCACGATGCCGTCGGCGCGCTTGAACGACGCGCCGGTCGGGCACACGTCGGCGCACGGCGGCTCGGCGCAGTGCTGGCACATGATCGGAGCCGACTTGGTGGTGCCGGTCTTCGGATCACGAAGCGTCACCTTGCGGATCCACTGCGGATCGGTGGCCGGATGGCCGGTCGTCTTCCAGCCGTTCTCTTCCGAACAGGCGGTGACGCAGCCGGTGCAGCCGTCGACGCACTTGGAGACGTCGATCAGCATGCCCCAACGCTTCTTCGGGTCGGCGCCGGCCGCCTGGGCCTCACCGGTCCCGTAGGCGAACAGAGTGACGCCCGGCGCGATGACGCTGGCGCCGGCCATCGCCGCTCCGGCGAGGAAGCCGCGACGGCTCTCGTCGACGGTTTCGGCCTCCGGCTTGCAGCCGCAGGATCCGCCGCACGATTGCGAACGATCGGTCATCGGGCGACCTCCTTGGCGTAGTCGGCGAGCGCCGCGAGCGCCGAACTCGGCGTGTCGGGCGAGGCATCCGAAGCCTTCGGAGCCTGTTCCGGCCGCGACGCGTGGCATTCGAAGCAGTCGATCTTCACCGCCGCGTAGTCGTGGCAGGCGCGGCAGAAGTGCTGCGGCGAGGAGACCGTCACCTGACCGCCCTTGCCATCGGAGACCGCGTGGCAGTTGATGCAACCGGTGAGACGGCCACCCTCCACGCGTTCACCCTGGCGAACCGACAGATCACGCCCGTGCTTGAGCATCGACATGTGGTTGCGGCGCATGACGTCCGGAGGCGCCACGCAGGATCCGCCGGTCGCCTTCGGCACCGACGGCAGCGGCACTTCGCCGGCGTGGGCGCCGATGATGCCGGCCAGAACCGTCATCACCAGCACGCTCACGACGAGGATCAGCCGCTCGAGGGACGATCTCTCGCTCATCACCTCACTCCCCGAGGCCCATCTGGATGTAACCGGTCGGGCAGACGTCCTTGCAGATGTGGCAACCGATGCACTTGGCGTAGTCGGTGGTCACGTAGCGGCCGAGGGCGCGCTCCTTCTTCGGCACGCGCTCGACGGCGGTCTGCGGGCAGAACACCACGCAGTTGTCGCACTCGAAGCACATGCCGCAGCTCATGCAACGCTTGCCCTCGTGACGCGCCTGCTCTTCGGTGAGGCCGGTGATGCGCTCGTCGAAGTTGCCGATGACGTTGGCCGCGTCGATGTGGATCTCCTGGCGATGCTCACGCGCGTCGTACTGGAAGTGACCCTTGAAGAGATCGTCGTGCGGGATGACGTGGCTGCCGGCGCGGTCGTCGTAGTTGTGGACCGCGTATTTGGCGCTCGAGGTGCCACGCGCCTGCAGGTGATCGTAGGGATCCGGCTCCAGGCCGCGCTGCGCGAGTTCCTCGAGCAGACGGAACTGGTTGACGTCGACCTTCGGACGCTTCTCCAGGGACTCGCCGGCGAGGAACTCGTCGATCACCTGCGAGGCGATGCGGCCGTGGCCGATCGCGGTGGTGAGCAGGTGCGGACGCAGGACGTCGCCACCGGCGAAGTGCTTGTCCTTGCCCTTGACCTTGTAGACGCCGTCGACGCCGATGAAGCCGCGGCCGTTGTCGAGGCTCTCGAGGCCTTCGGCGAGGTCGCCCATCTGGCCGATCGCCGAGACGATCATGTCGCACTCGAGCACGAACTCGGTGCCCTCGGTCGGCATCGGAACCATGCCCTTCATGGTGCACTGGCACATGCGCAGGCCGGTGACCTTGCCGTTCTCGGAGAGAACCTCGAGCGGCATGACGCCGTCACGGATGTCGACACCTTCGCGCAGCGCATCTTCGCGCTCACGCTCGGCGGCGGTCATCTGCGACATCGGGAAGAGCGAGGTCAGCGTCGCCTGGACGCCGCCGCGAGCCATGGTGCCGGCGACGTCGTGGGCGGCGAAGCCGAGGTTCTCCGAGCCGGAGCGATCCTTGTGGGCCTCGGCCGAGATGTGGCCGAGACGACGGGCGACCGAGGCGACGTCGATCGAGGTGTCGCCACCGCCGACGACGATGACGCGCGGCGCGGTCGAGAACACCCAGCCCTGGTTGAAGGCGTCGAGGAACTCGACGCCGGTGATGCAGCCCTCGACGTCCCAGCCGGGAACCGGCAGCGGACGGCCCTTCTGCGCGCCGAGCGCCCAGAAGATGGCATCGTACTTGGCCTCGAGCTCGTCGATGGTCACGTCGGTGCCGACGCGGCAGTTGAGCTTGGCTTCGACGCCGGTGTCGAGGATGCGGTTGATCTCGGCATCGAGACGATCACGCGGCGTGCGGTAGCCGGGGATGCCGAAGCGCATCATGCCGCCGAGACGGTCGTGCGCCTCGAAGATCGTGACCGCATGGCCGGAGCGGCGCAGGAACATCGCCGCGGCGAGGCCGGCCGGGCCGCCGCCGACGACGGCGACCGACTTGCCGCTCTCTTGCGCCGGACCCGTCAGCTTGAGGCCGTTGTCGATCGCCCAGTCGCCGACATACTGCTCGACAGCGTTGATGCCGACGAACTCGTCGACTTCGTTGCGGTTGCAGCCGTCTTCACACGGCGCCGGGCAGACGCGCCCCATCACCGACGGGAACGGGTTGGCCTCGACCATGCGATTGAAGGCGTACTCCTGCCAAGCCTGACCGGCGACCGGCGGCTTGTCCATGCCGCGGGCGATGGCGAGCCAGCCGCGGATGTCGTGACCCGACGGGCAGCCCGCCTGGCACGGCGGCGCGCGATGGATATAGGTCGGGCACTTGTGCGACTTGTCGGCCTGGAAGATCTTCTCCTGAAGATCGTCCCACTTCCACATGCTGTCGCCGTTCTTGTAGCGGCGGAAGGTCAGCTTCTTCGGGTTGGCGTTCTCGTTCATGTCTTTCCTCCCCCGGCCGCGCCGGTGTTCATATTCACCGGTCTCATTCGTCGTCTTGCGGCGCTTCGAGAATGATGGCGTTGGAAACCAGTTGGTGGACGCTCAGGATCGAGTCGCGCTCGAACCCGAAATTGGGCATGACCTTGGCGAACTGCGTCTTGCAGATGGCGCAGATCGCCGCCATGTGGGTGACACCGTGCTCCTGGTTGACCGTCTGCAGCGCCTTCATGCGCGGGCTGGAGCCCTTCTTGCGCAGGTCCATCAGTTCGTCGGTCAAGAGGCCGCCGCCGCCACCGCAGCAGAACGTCGCTTCTTTGATCGTGTCTTCCGGCATGTCGTAGTAGTAGTTGCAGACCGTCCGCAGGATCGCCCGCGGGATCTCGAACTGACCACCCGGCTTGTCACCCATGCGCGTGGCGCGAGCGACGTTGCAGCTGTCGTGGAACGTCAGCTTGATGTGGTCGTTCTTCGACTTGTCGAAGTTCAGCTTGCCTTCCTGGATCAGGTCCCAGGTGTACTCGCAGATGTGCTGCGGCACCGGATAGCGCGGATCGAGGAAGTCGAACGGACCGGCCAGCGTGTTGAGGAACGAGTAGGCGACACGCCAGGCGTGGCCGCACTCGCCGAAGACGATACGCTTGACGCCGAGGTCGAGCGCCGCCTGACGGATGCGCAGCGAGATTTCGCGCATGTTCTCGTAGGAGCCGATGAACATGCCGAAATTCGCGGCTTCCGAAGCGTAGGACGAGATCGTCCAGTTGGCGCCGGCGGCGTGGAACACCTTGGCGTAACCGATCAGGCCGTCGACGTGCGGTTCGGCGAAGAAGTCGGCCGACGGGGTGACGAGCAGAATGTCGGCGCCCTTCTTGTCGAGCGGCAGCTTCACCGGCACCCCGATGTCGTCTTCGATGTCCTCCTCGAGCCCCTCGAGCGTCGAACGCAGCGCGTTCTTGTTGAGGCCGAGGTTGTTGCCGATGGTGTGGACCTTGCCGATGATCTCGTTGCAGTACTTCTGACCCTTACCGATGTGGTCGAGGATCTCACGACCGGCCATCGAGATCTCGGCAGTGTCGATGCCGTAGGGGCAGAACACCGAGCAGCGACGGCACTGCGAGCACTGGTGGAAGTAGGAGTACCAGTCGTCCAACACCTCCTTGGTGAGGTCCTCCGCGCCGACCAGCTTGGGGAACCACTTGCCCGCCAGGGTGAAGTGACGACGATAGACCTTGCGCAGCAGGTCCTGACGGGCGACCGGCATGTTCTTCGGATCGCCGGTGCCGAGGAAGTAGTGGCACTTGTCGGTGCAGGCGCCACACTTCACGCAGCTGTCGAGATAGACCTTGAGCGAGCGGTACTTGGTCAGGAGCTCGCCCATCTTCTCGATGGCCTTCTCCTGCCAGTTGTCGACCAGCTCCCCGGGGAAGCCGCAGGACGCCTGATGGTCGGGCGACGCCACCCAGGGGTTCGATCCCTCCATGGCGCCGGGGCACAGCGCCGGCATCTCCAACGGATCGATCTGCGTCGCTTCGGACGGGTCGTTCTTGATGTACATCGCGTTCACCTCGCCCTGTCGGCTTCGAGCTTCGCCGCCCACGGCGCCAGGTGACGGACCTCACGGGAGTTGTCGACCTGATTGCGGCTGGGCGAGAAGAACACGCCGGCGGAGTGGACCAGCTTGGAGAAGGGGAAGACGATCATCAGCACCGCCACCAGGGTGAGGTGGACGAGCAGGATCGGATCCGCCGGGATCGGCTGGATCTGGAAGCGCATCAGGCCGAGGAAGAAGGCCTTGACGGCGACGATGTCGGTGTGGGCGACGAACTTCATCATCATGCCGGAGAGGCCGATGCCCATCAGCAGGGCGAGCATGAGATGGTCCGAGGGCCGCGAGATGTAGCGGATGCGTTCGACCACGAAGCGGCGCCCCCACAGGCCGGCGAGACCGGCCACCATGGCGAAGGAGGCGAGCACGCCGAACGGCTGGACGAGAGCCAGGACCTCGGGAACGGGCTGCACGAAGTAGCGCAGGTGGCGGATCAACACGACGGCGAGCGCCATGTGGAAGACCCAGCCGAACACCCAGATCCACTTGTTGGCCTTGAAAAGGCTCTCGAAGAACGCCACTTCACGGAACAGACGGAAGGCCACGCCGGTCTTCGTCGTCGGGGCCGGCATCGTCGGGATCTTGAGCGGGGCCGGCGTCGTCGCGAACTGCCGGATGCGGTTGGCGAAGCCCACCACCAGCACCACGGTCGCAACGTAGAAAAGACAAGCGTAGATCGTCGTCAGCACGGGCGTCTCCCCTGCCATCCGCAAATAGGACCTTCGAGGTCTCGTTGTCGGTGTCCGGACGGCCCCGTCTCACGGCGCCGTCCGGAGGATGTGCGTCAGACGCAGCCGGTCGGCTTCGGCAGACCGGCGATCTTGCACGCCTGCTTCGCCGGGCCGTAGGGGAAGAGGTCGTACAGATACTTGTTGGTCGACTTCTCTTCGCCGAGCTTCTTCTTCAGCGCCTTGGTGAGCACGCGGATGGCCGGAGCGATCTGGTACTCGTCGTAATATTCGCGCAGGAAGTTCACCACTTCCCAGTGCTCGTCGGTCATGTTGACCTTCTCGTCCTCGGCGATGAGGAGAGCGAGTTCCGGATTCCACTGGGAAAGATCGACGAGGTAGCCTTCCTCGTCAGCGGCGATGTCCTGTCCGTTCCACTGATAACCCATGATTTCCTCCACAGGGTGATTCGATTGAGGGGCGACTCGAGTTCAGAGCCACGCCTGGGTCTTGTCGTGATCGGCCACCAGGTCGACGAACCCGGGGTAATCGACGATGTTGATCCCATCGACCACGTCGGTCGAGGGAATTCCACGGGCCGTGAGATCCGGTCCGAGGACGTAGAGCTTGCAGGCGGGCATCGCCGCCTTGATCAGGTCCGCGGTCTTGACCGCGGAAGCCCGCGCGCCGACCACGGCGTCTTCGATGAGAAGAACGGCGTCACCCGGCAGCGCATGGGCCAGGGCCGAAGCCAGACTGCCGCGTTCGAAGGGCGACTTGTTCACGGTGTGGAGCGTCGACATGTGTCTCACCCTTCTCAGAAGCTCAGGATCACGTCCTGCGCGGCCATGATCTCGGCCATGCGGGCACGGTCGACGATCTCGACGGAGGACACGTCCTCTTCGTCGTCGTCCTCGTGGGTGATCTCCATCAGGTCGTCTTCGGAAAGACCACGCTCCTCGAGGCTCTCGCGCTCGACGAAGATCTTCTTGACGTCGTAGTCGCCGAGCGCCCGGTAGACGGGAGCGAAGTTCTTCACGCCGATGCCGGTGGTGGTCTGCTTCTTGATGAGCTGGAACACACCGTCGTCGAGGAAGGCGAGGCTGACGTCCTGTTCGAAGGCGGCGCCGATCAGCACCACTTCGAGGGACTCGAGCGCATAGATGGTGCCGTGCGGCGCCTTGCGGTTGACGTAGAGGAAACGCTTGGTGTCGGACATCTTCGTTCCCCCTCAGTCGCCGAAGACCACGAGACGGTCGGCCTGGATGCCCGACTCGATCAGCTGACCCAGACCCGAGATGCGGAAGCCGGGGGCCAGATTGGCCGCGCCGTCGCCCTTGCCGTGGCGCTTCGCCTCGCTGTCGTCGAGAATGCCGCGACGCTGCGCGGCGGCGATGCAGACGACCAGATCGAGATTGTACTTCTCGCTGAGTTCCGACCAGTTGCGCTGCACGTTGCGCTCGTCCTGCGGCGGAACCGTCAGACGCGTCGCGTTGTTGACGCCGTCATGATAGAAGAAGACGCGATAGATCTCGTGTCCCTTCTCCAGTGCAGCCTTGGTGAACTGGTAGGCCGTATCCGACGCCTGGTGCGTATAGGGGCCTTCGTTGACCACCACTCCGATCTTCACGGGACTTCCTCCCCCGAATACTGAATTCTTCTTTTGGTTCGAGGCGACCGGAGACGTCCCTCAACGCCTCCGGTCGGTCGACATCAGAAGCGGACGTGAGCCGACATGTTCATGTTGTGGCGCGCGCCGACCCAGGTATCGATGTGATGCTTGGTGAAGGCGAGGCCGGTCAGCTCGAAGAAGCGCGGCCAACCGATGCGGTCGATCCACTCGCCCATGCGCTCGAAGTCCTTGGCGTTGTCCTTGTAGGCGTAGAGGATCTTGCGAACGACCTCTTCGACCTCGGGCCAACGCGGGGCGTTGTTCGGCAGGTTGGCGACGACCAGCTTGTGGAAGGTCGGCTTGGAGCGGGCGTTGGAATGCTTGCCACCCACCCAGATCGCGATGCGGGTCGAGTCCGCGCCGTTGATCTGCATCGGCGGGCACGGCGGATAGCAGGCGCCGCAGCACACGCACTTCTTCTCGTCGACCTCGAGCGACGGCTTGCCGTCGACGAGGGCCGGACGGATCGCCGCCACCGGGCAGCGCGCCACGACCGCCGGACGCTCGCAGACGTTGGCGACGAGGTCGTGGTTGATCTTCGGCGGCTTGGTGTACTGGACGTTGATGGCGATGTCGCCCTGGCCGCCGCAGTTGATCTGGCAGCACGAGGTGGTGATGCGAACGCGGTTCGGCATCTCCTCGTGAGTGAACTCGTGATGCATCATGTCCATCAGCGACTTCACGACGCCCGAGGCGTCGGTGCCGGGGATGTCGCAGTGCAGCCAGCCCTGGGTGTGGGAGATCATCGACACCGAGTTGCCGGTGCCGCCCACGGGAAAGCCCTCGGCGTTCAGAGCCGAGATCAGCGCCGGGACCTTGGCGAAGTCGCTCACCATGTACTCGATGTTCGAGCGGGTGGTGAAGCGGACGTAGCCTTCGCCCTGGGTGTCGGCGATGTCGCAGAGTTTGCGGATCGTGCCGACGTCCATCTGACGCTGGGTGCCGGCGCGAACGGTCCAGATTTCGTCGCCGTTCTTGGCGACGTGATGCAGGACGCCCGGACGGGGACGGTCGTGCCAGTCCCAGTTGCCGTAGTTCTTCTTCAGAATCGGATGCATCAACGGAAACGGATCCGGCACCCCGTGTTCGTCGGGCAGCCGCGGCTTCTTGGCCGTCTGGGCGTCGGTCATATCGCTCCCTCCCAAGGGAAAAAAACGTGCGTGACGGAAGCGCGACCGTCACCACGGACGCGCGGGAAAGGGACCCGGCCGATCTTCGGCCGGGTCGAACATCAGCGAGACGTCACTCGGCCGCTTCTTCGCGCGCCTTGCGCTCGAAGTACTTGTCGGCTTCGTCGGTGAAGTCGTCGGTGCGCACGTAGCTCGAGGTGCGCGGATGCTTGACCATGTTCGGATCCGGCTCGATGCCGACGCCCTTCAGGAAGGTCGGCAGACCGATGCGGTCGATGGTCTCGCCGATACGCTCGTGCTCGAGCGCGTTCTCGGCGAAGAACTCCATGATCGTACGAGCGAACTCGACGAGCTCCTCGTAATCCTCGTCGGTCTGCAGCTTGAAGAACGGAACCACCATGGTGCCCATGAGGTCGCCGACCTTGAGCGAGCGCTTGCCGCCGATCAGGATGGTGGCGCCGCGATCGTCACCCGGCGCGAGCGCCTTGTTCATGACGTTCAGGCAGTGCATGCAGCGCACGCAGGAGCGGTTGTCGACTTCGAGCGTGTCGTCGTCGTTGAGCGACAGGGCCCGGGTCGGGCACATGGCGATGACGTGGTCGATGGTGTACTTGCGGCCGTGGCTCTCCACGTACGCCTTCACCTCGTCCTGGTTCACCTTCATGTCGTCGCGCCAGGTGCCGATCACGGCGAAGTCGGCGCGATGGATGGCGTTCACGCAGTCGTTCGGGCAGCCCGAGAACTTGTACTTGAACTTGTAGGGGAACGACGGACGGTGCATCTCGTCGAGGAACTCGTTGATCACCGAGCGATGCGCCTTGACCTCGTCGTAGAGGGACATCTCGCAGCGGGCGTGACCGACGCAGCTCATCGAGGTGCGCAGCGCCGGGCCGGCGCCGCCGAGGTCGAGACCCATCTCGTTGAAGGCGTCGAAGGCCTTCTGGACGTTCTCGGTCTTGCAGCCCTGGAACATGATGTCGCCGGACTGGCCGTGCAGGGCGATCAGGCCGGAGCCGTGCTCCTCCCAGATGTCGCACATCTGGCGCAGCATGTCGGTGGTGTAGTGATAGCCCGCCGGCGGCTGCACGCGAAGGGTGTGGAACTCCTTCGATTCCGGGAACTTGTCGGCGACTTCGGAGAAGCGCGGGATGACGCCGCCGCCGTAACCGAACACCGACACCGTGCCGCCCTTCCAGTAACCGAGGCGGTTGGTGTAGGAGTGCTCGAGCTGACCGAGCAGGTCGTTCATCATGGCGGCATACTGCTTGCCACCGGAGTCACGCAGCCTCTTGAGGCCGGTGACGAAGCTCGGCCAGGGGCCGCTTTCGAGCTCATCCAAGAGCGGCGTCTGATGCTTGTCGCCCGTCATGACTGTCTCCTTCGGTCGTTTCCTCGATCGGCCGCTCGCGTCCGATCCGTGTCGTTCCCGTCCCGCGGCCCTTGAACGGGCCTGCGGCGGAGCGACGTTCCGTCGTCTCTGCTCGGCTCGCCAAGGTCGCCCTACGCTTTCGGCAAGCCGGCGGCCCCCTCGATGCGATTTTTGCCTCGCACCGCCGGAGCCGCTCTTGAAAACCGTTATATGCGATCTCTCGAATATAATGCTATGCTGATTTTCAAGGTTTGCAAAGAGCGCATTTCAATCGATCTGCATTCTCGCGCTAAAATTTTTTTACATACCGGACAACCGAGTGAATCCGGTGTTCGTGAATCGACGAAAAAACAGAATGTTGTGCCCCTTTTCGGAAACACGGAGAGAGGTGGCACGGGTGGGAGGACCACGGGAATGCAGGCTGTCGATACCCCGATTTCCGGCTCGATCCGGGCGTCTGACATATCAGTTGCCCCACTTTCCGGGCCGTTCTCGATCGCCGACGAAGCGGCCTATCGGAGTTGGCGCGAGGCGAAGCTCGCCGCCCATCCGCGGGACGCTTCGGAGCTCTCGGTCGACATCGCCGATCCGCTCGCTCCGAGCCCGGCGGAACTGGCGGCGATCGCCGAAGCCTGCACCCGCGCCGACATGTGCGTCTATCGATTCGTCGACGCTCCCGCCGACGAGACCCACGCGCGCCGTGCCGTATCCGCGCTGGCCGCGGCCTGCGGCCTGACGCGATTCGAGAAGCATCGCTCCGCCGGACCGGACGGACTCGTCGCCATCGAAGTGGCGAAGGACGCCCATCGCTCCGGCTTCATCCCCTATTCGACCCGACCGATCGGCTGGCACACCGACGGCTACTATGCCTACGAGGGTCCGTCGCGCGCCATACGCGCCATGGTCCTGCACTGCGTGCGGCCGGCGGCGGAGGGCGGCGTCAATGCGCTGCTCGATCACGAGATCGCCTATATCCGCCTGCGCGACCGCGATCCCGCCTTCGTCGAGGCGTTGATGCGGCCGAACGCGATGTCGATTCCGCCGTCGGTGGAAGAGGACGGCAGCGTCCGCGACTGGGCGGTCGGCCCGGTGTTCGAGGTCGATCCGGCGACCGGCGGCCTGTTGATGCGCTACACCGCGCGCAAACGTCACATCTCCTGGGCCGAGGATTCCGTCACGCGCGCCGCCGTAGCGGCGCTCGAGGAGATCTGCGCCACCGATCCCCTGGTCTTCCGCCTGCGTCTCGACGCCGGCCAGGGGGTGGTGTGCAACAACGTTCTCCACGACCGCACCGGTTTCGGCGACGAGACCCACTCGACACGGCTCCTCTTGCGCCTACGTTCCTACGATCGGCTCTTCGCCTCGCCGGGCCTCGCCGCACCGGCAGCAGAGTGAAACCGACCTCACGAAATTCGGACCCGCCCGATTTTCGTGGACGTTGCGGCCCGACCGGCCGATGCGCGTCGGCGCTTGCCTCCACTCATGAAGTTTCGATCAGATCGAAACGTCGTGAGTTCCGTATGATTCCCGGAAACCCACGAATTCGGACGACCCGATGGCCAATCTTTCCGACCTGATCATCTCCCACCGCGAGATCACCTCCTATTGGGATCTCGAGAAACTCGTCGAAGCCGCGGCGCAGGACGGCATGGTGGTGCTGCACATGGATCTGAAGCCCGACTACCAGGACACGCCGCGCGACTGGCAGAAGCGGCTCGAACTCGCGTTCTATCGCGCCGGCGGCCACAAGCCCGGGCTGGGGAACCGCTGATGAGCGACCTCGAACGCACCGATCTCCTCACCCTCGCCGCGCCCTATCGTCGCGAGGTCCGGCTCGAGCACGTGGTCTTCGAGAGCGGCATGAAGATGCTGCGGGTCATCGTCCGCGAGGGCCATCGCATCACCCAGCTCGACCTCGACCCCGAGACGGCGAAGGCCTGGGGGGCCGCCATGACCGACTGGGCCGGGCGGATGGAGCGCGGAGAAGCGCCGCTGCCCTGAGGCGGGCCCGCCGCCTGCGCCGAGACCGGTCGACGGCGGCGAGAGCGAGCCGATCGATCCTCGCCTTGCCGTCGCCGCGATCGTCCGTCACCGTCGCGGTATCGGCGAAGAAGATGAGAGGCGGCCGCATGAGGAAACCGCTTGCGACGGAAACGGGCGCGCACCGCGCCGTGCGTCGCCGCGGTGCGCGCGGCCTGCGCGGAACAGCCGCCATCCTCCTCGCCGCCGTCCTCCTCCTGCCCGCCTCCCCCGCAGCGGCCCAGTCGCGCCGGCCCTCGTTCGTCCGTGACGCCGAGACCGAGGCGCTGCTCGGCGACTATGCCCGGCCGATCTTCAAGGTCGCCGGCGTTCGGGCCAAGGACGTCCGCCTCGTCCTCGTCGCCAGCCGCGAGTTCAACGCCTTCATCATCGACGGCGGCCGCATCTTCATGAACATCGGCGTGCTGATGGACGCCGCGACCCCCAACGAGGTGATCGGCGTCCTCGCCCACGAGACCGGCCACATCGCCGGCGCCCACCAGGTGCGCTTCCGCGAGGCGATGGCCCGGGCCCGGAATCTGGCGTTGCTCGGCGCCGCCCTCGGCGGCGCGGCGATGGTCGGCTCGATCCGTTCGGGCGGCGGCGCCCAGGCCGGTCAGGCCGGCGCCGCGGTGATGACCGGTTCGGCGAGCCTCGCCGGCGCCTCGCTGATGGCCTACGCCCGCACCGAGGAACTCGCCGCCGACCGCGCCGCCCTCAACTATCTCGAGAAGACCGGCCAGTCGGCCGAGGGCATGCTCGTCACCTTCCGCCGCTTCGCCGACCAGATGTTGGTGGCGCGCCAGGGCATGGACCCTTACGCCTTCTCCCACCCGATGCCGCGCGAGCGCATCTCGCAGATCGAGGATCTGGCGACCAAGTCGAAGTTTCACGACCGCAAGGACCCGCCGGCGCTGCAGGCGCGTCACGACCTGATGCGGGCCAAGCTCACCGCCTTCATGGACGATCCGCGCGCCGTCGGCGGCAAGTATCCGGCCTCCGACAATTCGCTCGCCGCCCGCTACGCCCGCGCCGTCGTCGCCTATCGCCGCAACACCCCCGCCGATGCCGTCCGTCTCACCGACGAACTGATCCGCGAGCACCCCTCGAACCCCTATTTCCACGAGCTGAAGGGCCAGACCCTGCTCGAATGGGGCAAGCCGCGCGAGGCGATCCCGGAACTGAGGCGGGCGGTCGAGCTCGCCCCCGCCGGTCCCGGCGCGCCGATCCGGGTGATGCTCGGCCACGCGCTGGTGGCGACCGAGGACAAGGGCCTCACCGACGAAGCGATCCGCCAGCTCACCATCGCCGCCGACCGCGACCGCCTCGACCCCTCGCCCTACCGGCACCTCGCGCGCGCCTGGGCGATGAAGGGCAACCTGCCCAAGGCCGACCTGATGGTCGCCACGGGGATGTTCGTCTCCGGCGACGTGAAGGAGGCGCGGAAATACGCGGCGCGGGCTCGAGACAATTTGAAGACCGGCTCGGCCGACTGGCTTCGCGCCGACGACATCGTGTCCTATAAGCCCGACGAATGATCGAACCGTCCCCGAAGACAGGCGCACTCCCGCGCCGCCGACACCCGGAGCCGCCCATGATGCGCCGCCTCACCCCCCTTCTCGCCGGCGTCGCCGCCCTCACGCTCGTCGGCTTCGCCCCGGCGCAGGCCCAGGCGCCGCTCGACAAGGCGGCGATCGAAAAAATCGTCCACGACTACATCGTCGCCAATCCGGAGGTGCTCGAGGAGGCGATGGCGGCGCTCGAGAAGAAGCAGGCAGCGGCGGCGGCCGCCGGTCACGCCAAGACCCTCGAGGAGAAGAAGTCGATCGTCTTCGACAGCACCCGCCAGGTGGTGCTCGGCAATCCCAAGGGCGACGTCACCCTGGTCGAGTTCTTCGACTACAACTGCGGCTACTGCAAGCGCGCCCTCGCCGACATGCTGACCCTCATCGACAAGGATCCCAAGCTGCGGATCGTGATCAAGGAGTTCCCGGTGCTTGGCCAGGGCTCGGTCGAGGCGGCGCGGGTCTCCATCGCGGTCGGCCGCGTCGCGCCACAGAAGTATCTCGACTTCCACAAGCGCATGCTCACCGGCCGCGGCTCCGCCGATCAGGCCAAGGCGATGGATGCGGCCAAGGCGGCCGGCATCGACGCCAAGGCGCTCGAGGCGGCGCTCGCCGACAAGGAGGTCTCCGCCACGATCGAAGAGGTCTACGGGCTCGCCTCCGCCTTCGGGCTGTCCGGCACGCCGTCCTACGTCGTCGGCAATCAGGTCTTCGCCGGCGCCATCGGCGCGGACAAGCTGGCGGCTCGCATCGCCGAGGCGCGGTGCACCCTCACCAAGAGCTGCTGAGGCGGCCCGGGGGGTGTTTCCCGCGACATATCCGGGGAGCGCGGCGGTCGCCGCGCCCGCGGGGCCTTGTTCGGGGCCGATGCCCCGCCTATAAAGCGCGACGCGCCGGACCCGCCGGCTCGGCTGCACGACGTGTCCCGAAGGAAATTTCCTGCACGTCGGAATGCAGCTGCCGGATCGCCCGAAGCGGGTCCCCGTCCGACACGAACCGAGATCCGACCCGATGGCCACCCCCAAGAAGCCTTTCGACACCGACTTCATCCGCGATCTGGCGATGCTCGTCGCCGAGACCGACCTGAGCGAGATCGAGGTGGAACAGGGCGACCTGCGCATCCGCGTCGCCCGCAACGTCCAGATCGTGGCGCCGGTCACCGTGGCCGCCCCGACCGCCGCCCATCACGCCCCGATCGCCGCGCCGGTCGCGCCCGCCGCCGCGGTGGCGCCGGCCGCCCCGGTGACGGAAACCGGCTGGGCCGATCACCCCGGCGTGGTGAAGTCGCCGATGGTCGGCACCTGCTATCGCTCGCCCTCGCCGGGATCGGCCGCCTTCGTCGACGTCGGCACCCGCGTCCGTGAGGGCCAGACGCTGCTCATCGTCGAGGCGATGAAGACGATGAACCAGATTCCGGCCCCCAAGGCCGGCGTGGTCACCGCCATCCTCGTCGAGGACGCGGCCCCGGTGGAGTACGGCGAACCGCTCGTCGTCATCGAGTGACGGGGGCCGTCATGTTCAACAAGATCCTGATCGCGAATCGCGGCGAGATCGCTCTGCGGGTGCTGCGCGCCTGCAAGGAGCTCGGCATCCGCACCGTGGCGGTCCATTCGACCGCCGACGCCGACGCCATGCACGTCCGTCTCGCCGACGAGAGCGTCTGCATCGGCCCGCCGAAAGCGTCCGAGAGCTACCTGAACATTCCCCAGATCGTCGCCGCCTGCGAGATCACCGGGGCGGAGGCCGTCCATCCGGGCTACGGCTTCCTCTCCGAGAATGCCCGCTTCGCCGAGATCGTCGAGGCCCACGGCGTCAAGTTCATCGGCCCCTCGGCCGAGCACATCCGCATCATGGGCGACAAGATCGAGGCCAAGCGCACCGCGCAGCGCCTCGGCATCCCGGTCGTCCCCGGCTCGGCCGGCGCGGTCGAGACGGTCGAGGACGCCGAGCGCTACGCCGAAGAGATCGGCTATCCGGTGCTGATCAAGGCGTCGGCCGGCGGCGGTGGCCGCGGCATGAAGGTCGCCAAGACCGCCGCCGATCTCCACGAGGCCTATGCGACGGCGCGCGCCGAGTCCAAGGCCGCGTTCGGCGACGACGCGGTCTACATGGAGAAGCTGCTGATCACGCCGCGCCACATCGAGATCCAGGTTCTCGGCGACGGCAAGGGTGGCGCGGTGCATCTGGGCGAACGCGACTGCTCGCTGCAGCGTCGGCACCAGAAGGTCTGGGAAGAAGCGAACTCCCCCGCTCTCAACGCCGAGGCGCGCGCCAAGATCGGCGGCATCTGCGCCAAGGCGGTGGCCGATCTCGGCTACGCCGGCGCCGGCACCATCGAGTTCCTCTACGAGAACGGCGAGTTCTATTTCATCGAGATGAACACCCGCCTGCAGGTGGAGCATCCGATCACCGAGGCGATCACCGGCATCGATCTCGTCTACGAGCAGATCCGCGTCGCCGCCGGCGCCGGGCTGTCGGTGACCCAGGACGACATCGAGTTCAAGGGCCACGCCATCGAGTGCCGCATCAACGCCGAGAACCCGGCGACCTTCACCCCCTCCCCCGGCCGGATCTCCTACTATCATCCGCCCGGTGGTCTCGGGGTGCGCGTCGACAGCGGCGTCTACCAGGGCTACAAGATCCCGCCCTACTACGACAGCCTGATCGGCAAGCTGATCGTCCACGGCCGCAACCGCGTCGAATGCCTGATGCGTCTGCGCCGCTGCCTCGACGAATTCGTCGTCGACGGCATCGAGACGACGATCCCGCTGTTCCGCAAGCTGATCGACAACCAGGACATCGCCAACGGCATGTACGACATCCATTGGCTGGAGAAGTTCCTGGAGACCAAGCCCTTCGACTGAGCCGGCGCGGCTCGTCGATCGTGAGACCAAGACCCTCGGCCGGGCGTCCCGTCCGGGGGTCTTCTCTTCGGAGATCTCCGTGGCCCGTCCTTTCCATCGGATCACCGCCGAGACCCTGATCCGGGCCTATTCGATCGGCATCTTTCCGATGGCCGAAACCGCCGACGACCCCGATCTCTTCTGGGTCGAGCCGGAGAAGCGTGGCATCCTGCCGCTCGACGGCTTCCACCTCTCCCGCCGCCTCGCCCGCACCGTCCGCGGCGATGGTTTCGCGGTCACCTGCGACACCGACTTCGAGGGCGTCGTCGCCGGCTGCGCCGCCCCCGCTCCCGGCCGCCAGGGCACCTGGATCAACGCCGAGATCCGCCGACTCTACGGCGAACTCTACCGGCGCGGGATGGTCCACACGGTCGAGTGCCGCAAGGACGGCGAGCTGGTCGGCGGCCTCTACGGCGTGTCGCTCGGCGGCGCCTTCTTCGGCGAGAGCATGTTCTCTCGCGTCACCGACGCCTCGAAGGTGGCGCTGGCGCATCTCGTGGCGCGGCTGAAGGTCGGAGACTTCGTCCTGCTCGACACCCAGTTCCTCACCGCCCATCTCGGGCGATTCGGCGCCGTCGAGATCCCCCGCCGCGCCTATCGCGCCCGCCTGGAGCAGGCCCTCGCCTTCACCGCCGACTTCCATCGGCTGGGCGGTCCCGGCGAAACGGTGGCGGGTGCGCGCGTCACGGAGCTTCTCGCCGAGCCGGCGGCGGAGTGATCGACGGCGGGTCGGTCGCAGAGGCGCGGCCGACGGCATGTCCCGGGTGATCTATGGACGGCGGCGGCCTTCGCGTCAGCGCAGCGGCGGCAATTCGCTGCGGGTCGGCAGCGGCGTGCCGTTCGGCTTCGGCGCGGCGACGGAAGGTGGTGCCACCTCGGGCGGCGCGCCGGCGTCGGCCTTCGGCGCCGGCGGACGCGGCGCGGCGGGCTTTTCGGCTGCGGCGGGCTGCGGCTTGGCCGCCGGCTTCGCCGGGGCCGCGGGCGCCGCCGGAGCCGCTGGCTCGGTCTCGGCGGTCTCGCCTTCGGTCGGCGGCGTCGCCGGAATGCCGGCCTTGGCGCGCGCCGCCGGGTCGTCGGTCGACATCTTGCAGTCGGTCAGCCACACATCGTAGACGGCGTGCTCGACCGCGTGGAGGCCGGGGCTGTCGGCGAACATCCAGCCGGTGAAGATGCGGCGGATCTTGTTGTCGAGGGTGATCTCGTCGACCTCGACGAAGGTGGTCGTCAGCGGCGCCATGGTCTGCGGCCGGGTGTAGCAGACCCGCGGCGTCACCTGCAGCGCGCCGAACTGCACCGTCTCGTCGATGGCGACGTCGAAGGAGATGATCCGCCCGGTGATCTTGTCGAGGCCCGAGAACGAGGCGATCGGCGTGGCGATCTTGGTGCCGTCCTCGGAAACCTGCGCGCGCTTCGGCGGCGCGGCCACCGCGGCGCCGGCGATGAGGAGCGCGACCGGCACGAACGCGAAACGTCCGAGGCTCCGGCGCCGGGACGTCTTCGGCGGGATCATCGAGGTGGTCGTCATCGTCGCTCCGAAACGGTCGGACGGCATGGAAACGGCGGTGCGGCGGATCGAACCACCGTCACCGCCGATCGATGACCGCCACTCGTGGCGAGGAGATGGCGAAGCGCGCAGGTCGCCGCGTTCCTCGCCGCCCCGGCCTCACTCCGGCTGCCAAGCCCGGTAGCCGGCGGCGCCGGCGGGCTTGCCGGAACCCAGGATCGAGCCCTGCGGGCGATGGGCCGCGGGGGTGCCGGTGGGATTGGGGCGATGCGGCTTCTGCCAGGGCCAGGGGGTGTAGCCCGTCTCCCGGCTCGGCGGCACGTCGGTCCGATGGTGCATCCAACCGTGCCAGCCCGGCGGAATGGCCGAGGCGTCGGCTTCGCCGGCGTAGATCACCCAACGGCGCTCGTGGCCGAAATAGGGATCGATCTTGCCGCCCTTGGTCCGGTAGTAGCGGTTGCCGAACTCGTCCTCGCCGACCAATTCGCCGTTGAGACGGGTGTGCCACCAGGTGCCGAAGGTCTGCCCCTTCCACCAAGTGAACAAGAAGATCCAGAACTGCTTCATCGACAAGGCCTCGCTCGGATGTCGAGGCCGTTATGACGCCTGATGCGACGCCTGTCCAGTCGACGTTTCGGCGGGGTCCCGACGCGTCGTCGGCGCGCCGAAGCCGGCCGCATGGCGGCGATCGAGCGGAACGCGGGACGCCTTGGAGACCTTCGGCGCCGGGGCCGGCTGGGCGGGTTTCGCCGCGGCGACCGGCGGCGCCGACGTCACTCGGGCGGGCTGGTCGCTCGGCGCCGGCCGTTCGACGGCGTTCGTCGGGGCGCGCAGCGTTCCCTCCTGCAGTTCGCGCCAGCGCTGGCGCTGGCCGGCGAGCAGTTCGTCGGCGCCCTGCAACACGAAGTAGCCGCGCGTCCGATCGAGCACGAAAGCGCGATCGTCGTGGATCGCCGCGTCGATGCGCTTCAGCACGTTCGACGGCGACAAGGGCTTGGCGAGGACGAAATGGATCCCCGAAGCGATCGCCTTCTCCACCAGATTGCGGGTGGCGTGACCGGTGATGAGAATCACCGGCACCGAGACCAGCGGTCCGGAGCGCGGATCGCGCATCGAACGGACGAGCGACAGGCCATCGGCATCCGGCAGGTTCCAATCGGTGATCAGGAGATGCGGCGGCTCCACCAGCATCGAACGGTAGGCCTCGCCGGCGTTGTCGAAGGTGCGCACCCGATGGACGCGGGCGGCGTTCAGCATCGACCGGACGATCGTCTGCATGGGCTTGGAATCGTCGACCACGACGACGTCGAGATCTTCGAGGGCGACGTCGTGCGCGCGATTGATTCGGATGTCCGACATGGACCGTTCCCCACCGTGGCTCCGCTCCTTCGGCCGCCGGCCGCAGGACCCCTCGGAGCCTTCCCCCGGGACACCCCGCCCCTCCCCGGTGAAACCGGGAAAAGCGGCGCGCCGCGCCGATTCCGACAACGTTCCGACGGCCTTCGCCCGGTTCGCTGGAGATCGACGCGAAGCCACCTTCTCACATCCGTCTGAAGACCGGGTTCAATCGAAACGCTGCATTTTCAAGGAATTCGATTCGAATTTTAGAGATCGCCGAGAGGTCCCTCGGCGGCGCTTCCGTCGTCCCCGTTTTCCACACGGTGGCCCACCATATTTAGCCGGCGCTACGTCGAAACACCCAAGCGCTTGACGCTCCTTCCGGACTCGGACTAGCTTTTTCCTCGTTCAGTACCGCGCGGCGCCGGTCGTCCGAGCCCACCGGATCTCCTGAGTGAAAAAAGAGTGTGATCGAGGCTTCCGGGCTGCGTCGTTCGACGTGTTCCGGGGCGACGCGGTTCCGTGTCCGCATCGCCGCCAGCGCCGGCCTCACGCCTTGTGGAAGGACCTCGTTAACCCTACATTTAGTGTTTGCGAGCACGCTGACCACAAGATATCCCGTTCCTCAGGACGGAATCATCGAAGCGAGGCGGCCACCGCCTCATGGGAAAGACGGAATCGGGAGGAAGGCCGGAGAGGCGCTTCCCGAAGGGCTCGAGGATCGAAGGACATGCGCATCGAACGTCGCTTCACGACGGCCGGCCGTTCGCCCTATCAGGCGATCGAATTCCGCACCACCACGAGCGAGATCCGCAATCCGGACGGCTCGGTGGTGTTCAAGCTCGACGGCATCGAAGTGCCGGCCGCCTTCTCCCAGGTGGCCGCCGACATCCTCGCCCAGAAGTATTTCCGTAAAGCGGGCGTGCCGGCGCGGCTGAAGCGCGTCGAGGAATCGACCGTTCCGTCCTGGCTGTGGCGTTCGGTGCCCGACGAGGCGGCCCTCGCCGAGCTGCCCGAGAAGGAGCGCTGGGGTTCGGAGAACGACGCCCGTCAGGTCTTCGACCGTCTCGCCGGCACCTGGACCTACTGGGGCTGGAAGGGCGGCTATTTCGACGCCGAGGCCGATGCCCTCGCCTTCTTCGACGAGCTGCGCGCCCAGCTCGCCCTCCAGCTCGTCGCCCCCAACAGCCCGCAGTGGTTCAACACCGGTCTGCATTGGGCCTACGGCATCGACGGTCCGTCGCAGGGCCACTTCTACGTCGATTTCGCCACCGGCGAGCTCGTCCGCTCGGCCTCGGCCTACGAGCATCCGCAGCCGCACGCCTGCTTCATCCAGTCGGTCGCCGACGACCTCGTCAACGACGGCGGCATCATGGACCTTTGGGTGCGCGAGGCGCGCCTGTTCAAGTACGGCTCCGGCACCGGCTCCAACTTCTCCCGGCTGCGCGGCGAAGGCGAGCGGCTGGGCGGCGGCGGCCGTTCCTCCGGCCTGATGAGCTTCCTCAAGATCGGCGACCGCGCCGCCGGCGCCATCAAGTCGGGCGGCACCACCCGCCGCGCCGCCAAGATGGTCGTCGTCGACGTCGATCACCCCGACATCGAGGAATACGTCAACTGGAAGGTGAAGGAGGAGCAGAAGGTCGCCGCCCTCGTCACCGGTTCCAAGACCGTCGCCAAGCATCTCTCGGCGGTGATGAAGGCCTGCGTCAACTGCGAGGGCTCGAACGACGACTGCTTCGATCCGGCGAAGAACCCGGCGCTGAAGCGCGAAATCCGCGCCGCCAAGAAGGCCGCGGTGCCGGAGAACTACATCAAGCGGGTGATCCAGTTCGCCCGCCAGGGCTACACCGACATCCACTTCCCCGTGTTCGACACCGATTGGGATTCGGAAGCCTATCTGACCGTCTCCGGCCAGAACTCGAACAACTCGGTGCGCGTCACCGACGGCTTCCTCAAGGCGGTCGAGAGCGACGGCAAGTGGGACCTGATCCGCCGCACCGACGGCAAGATCAAGAAGACCATCGACGCCCGCGCCCTGTGGGAGGACATCGGTCACGCCGCCTGGGCCTCGGCCGATCCCGGCATCCAGTTCCACACCACCATCAACGACTGGCACACCTGCCCGGCGTCCGGTGAGATCCGCGCTTCCAATCCGTGCTCCGAGTACATGTTCCTCGACGACACGGCCTGCAATCTCGCCTCGATCAACCTCCTGCCCTATCGCACCGCCGACAACGGCTTCGACATCGACCGCTACGAGCACACCTGCCGTCTGTGGACGATCGTGCTCGAGATCTCGGTGCTGATGGCGCAGTTCCCGTCGAAGGAGATCGCCGAACTCTCCTATCGCTACCGCACCCTCGGCCTCGGCTACGCCAACATCGGCGGCCTGTTGATGACCTCGGGCATCCCCTACGACAGCCCGGAAGGCCGGGCGATCTGCGGGGCGCTGTCGTCGATCATGACCGGCGTCGCCTACGCCACCTCGGCCGAGATGGCCAAGGAACTCGGCGCCTTCCCCGGCTACGCCGAGAACGCCGAGGAGATGCTGCGGGTCATCCGCAACCACGCCCGCGCCGCCCGCGGCGAAGCGGAGGGCTACGAGAAGCTGTCGATCGCCCCGGTGCCGCTCGACCACGCCTCCTGCCCGAACAAGGGGCTGATCACCGCCGCCACCCGCGCCTGGGACGAGGCGGCGGCGCTCGGCGAGAAGTTCGGCTACCGCAACGCCCAGGTCTCGGTCGTGGCGCCCACCGGCACCATCGGCCTGGTGATGGACTGCGACACCACCGGCATCGAGCCCGACTTCGCCCTGGTGAAGTTCAAGAAGCTGGCCGGCGGCGGCTACTTCAAGATCATCAACCAGTCGGTGACCTCGGCGCTGCGCGTCCTCGGCTACCGTGAGAGCGAGATCGCCGAGATCGAGGCCTACGCCGTCGGTCACGGCTCGATCGATCAGGCGCCGGGCGTCAACCCGACCACGCTGAAGGCGCGCGGCTTCACCGACGAGGCGCTGACCAAGGTCGCCGCAGGTCTCAAGTCGGCCTTCGACATCAAGTTCGTGTTCAACAAGTGGACGCTGAGCGAGGCCTTCTGCGTCGATACCCTCGGCTTCTCGGCCGAGCAGCTGAACGATCCGTCCTTCGAGATGCTGCCGGCGCTCGGCTTCACCAAGGCCGAGATCGAAGCCGCCAACATCCACGTCTGCGGCGCCATGACGGTCGAGGGCGCGCCGTTCCTCAAGGCCGAGCATCTGCCGGTCTTCGACTGCGCCAACCCCTGCGGTCGGACGGGCAAGCGCTTCCTCTCGGTGGAGAGCCACATCCGCATGATGGCGGCGGCCCAGCCGTTCATCTCGGGGGCGATCTCCAAGACCATCAACATGCCCAACGACGCCACCGTCGAGGACTGCAAGAACGCCTATCTCCTGTCCTGGCGTCTGGCGCTCAAGGCCAACGCGCTCTATCGCGACGGCTCCAAGCTGTCGCAGCCGCTGAACGCCCAGCTCGTCGCCGACGACGAGGACGAGGCGGAAGAGGCGATCGAGGCGATGCGGTCGAGCGAGCCGGCGCAGTCGCGCGCCGCGGTCATGGCCGAACGGATCGTCGAACGGATCATCGAGCGCAACGTCCGCAACCGTGAGAAGCTGCCGAACCGCCGCAAGGGCTACACCCAGAAGGCGATCGTCGGCGGGCACAAGGTCTACCTGCGCACCGGCGAATACGACGACGGTCGCATCGGCGAGATCTTCATCGACATGCACAAGGAAGGCGCCGCCTTCCGCTCGTTGATGAACAACTTCGCCATCGCGGTGTCGCTGGGCCTGCAGTACGGCGTGCCGCTCGAGGAATACGTCGACGCCTTCACCTTCACCCGCTTCGAGCCGGCCGGCATGGTGCTCGGCAACGAGGCGATCAAGAACGCCACGTCGATCCTCGACTACGTGTTCCGCGAGCTGGCGGTCTCCTATCTCGGCCGCCACGACCTCGCCCACGTCAAGCCCGAGGACATCGGCGCCACCGCCATGGGCTCCGGCGTCGAGGAGGGCTCCAAGCCCACTCCGGGCCCGGAAGCGGTGGTCTCCCGCGGCCTCGTTCGCGGCAAGGTGGCCGAGCGTCTGAAGGTGGTGGAAGGGGCGAAGTCGACCTCCGGCGGCCAGCCGGCGGGCTCCGTCTCCCACACCCAGACCGCTGCCTCGGCGATCGCCGCCGTCTTCGGCGCAACGGCGCTGAAGCAGGACGCGGCCTACGAGACCCGTCCGGCCACCGCCGGCAAGACCGAGGCGAAGACCGACACCGTCGCCGAGCGTCGCGCCGAAGCCCGCATGAAGGGCTACGAGGGCGAGGCCTGCACCGAGTGCGGCAACTTCACCATGGTGCGCAACGGCACCTGCCTGAAGTGCGACACCTGCGGGAGCACGAGCGGCTGCTCGTGAAGCAACACCGCAGGGAATGGCGAATTCCGCGCACCTCCTGGGTGCGCGGAAATCATAAATCGAACAAATCAGGAATCAACCTGAGAAAGAAAAAGCCGAGGAGTCGCCTCCCCGGCTCTACCCGTGAAGCCCTAGCCGGACTACTGACGGGCGACGAACACTGCCGAAACAGCATCCTCGTTAGCACCCAGGACTGTTGCGGATTCGGTGATGAGAGTCGAGCGGAACGCCGGCGATTTTCTACAGGTGAAAATATCATGGCGACCAATCCTCCGTCTGGCGACGGCCACCGCAACGGGGCTGTCAGAGATCGCTCCCAGGTCTTCAATCCGAAGACCGAGACATGGACCAAACGCGACGCCGACACCGGCAGGTTCATGGATGGGAAGAAGGACGGCACTCCGTTCAAGGGTGTGCGCAAGGAAAAGTGACGAGACCGGGCGGTCTCCCACAATGCACATATCCCATGAAGAAGGACGCGCCCCTTCCGGGGCGTGTCGCGTTTTCGCACGGTCGGCGGGAGGCTGCTCCGGGCCGGAGCCCGGAAGTGCGCGTCGAGAGGCCGGCGCCACCACGCCGCCCGCCATGTCCAAACCACCATACCGGTCAGACTTCGCCCGGCCCGTGTCAAGTAAATCGAACGCGTATGTTCACATCCGGAGACCGAGACGAAGACCTCGGAAAATTCATCGTCCGTATTGCCTACGCAGTCGGGCGCATGGAAAAATGTCGGGATGGAGAGTAAGAACTCGCCTCCGAAAGGCCGACTCGAAATGCATACGCACAAAGACCATTCGCGGCGCCTGATCGTCACCATCGGCGTCGCCGCCACCCTCGTCGCTCTCCTCACGGCACACCACGAGAAGCTCGTCCCCGCCTCGCCCGAGGCGGCGCTGCGGCAGGCCGCGGTCCAGGACGCCGTGCCGCCGATCCACTGACGGGCGTTCCCCTCCGATCCGATTCTCGGCTCGTCGGCCCGGCCTCGTGCCGTCGGCTCGGTCTCACACCGTCGGACCAGGATACGAAGCCGCCTTCTCCCGTCGCGGGACCTTCGCGCAATTTTCGACCCGGCGGATCTTCCGCTTCGAAGTTGCCACCGGCATCACCCGGACCATGGACCGTCATCCCCGGCCGAAGCGAAGCGCAGGGGAAGGGGATCCATGGGCGTTTCAACGAGTGGAGACCATGGATCCCCTTCCCTCGCCTTCGGCTCGCCGGGGATGACGGTCGACTTCTGGGCGACGAAATCGGCCATTCGCCGCTCGGACGAATTACGCACCGGCTCCCTCGCGGGAGAAGGAAGGAGGCGCGTTCGCGCCGCCGGAGCCGCGCGGGCCGCGCCGAGCGGCCGCGGGCCGAGTTCGGCCATGACGGACATCGAATTCGAGATCTTCGCCGGCCGTTCGCCGCCGCCGGGTCAGACGTCCGACGCCGCCGGTGCGTCCTTCTTCTTGCCGATCTTCGGCTCGGTGCCGGCCAGCAGCCGGGCGATGTTCTCCTTGTGGCGGATCCACACAAGCACGGCGAGGGCGATCAGCACCGCGGCGAGCGTCGTCGAGACCCAACCGCCGATCCACATCGCCACCGGCACCACCGCGGAGGCGGTCAGCGCCGCCAGCGACGAGATGCGGAAGATCCCCGCCATCGCCAGCCACACGCCGCAGAAGGCGAGCGCCGCCGGCCAATGGAGGCCGAGGAGGCAGCCGATGTAGGTCGCCACTCCCTTGCCGCCCTTGAAGCCGAGCCAGACCGGGAAGAGATGGCCGAGGAAGGCGCCGACGCCCGCCGCCATCGCCGCGCCTTCACCGGCGAACTGGCGGGCGATCAGGATCGCCACCGTGCCCTTGAAGACGTCGGCGAGGAGCGTCGCCGCGGCGAGGCCCTTGCGGCCGGTGCGCAGCACGTTGGTGGCGCCGATGTTGCCCGAACCGATCGAGCGGATGTCGCCGAGCCCGGCGGCACGCGTCAGCACGAGGCCGAAGGGGATCGAGCCGAGGCCGTAACCGAAGACCAGAGCGACGAGGATCGCGAGCATGGGGCGCGGGCTCCGAAAAGGATACGACCGATCCGACGTATGCCCATTTCGATCGAGATTCGAAACGGGCATTCCATCGCCTGATCGTCCCCTCCCCCCCTGGAGGGGGAGGGACAGGGAGGGGGGGGGCGGGGAATCGCCCCGAGTATCGAGCGCCTAAGGCGCGGAACCGTCACCCCCCCTCTCTGTCTCTCCCCCTCCAGGGGGGAGAGGACCGGAGGATAGCGCCTTCGACTCGCGGGCGCCGCAACGTGGGGACCCCGCTCCGAGCGTGATCAGTCGATGACGTGGATCGTACGCCCGCCGACCAGCGTGCGCACCACCCGGCCGGCGAATTTCGCGTCCTCGAACGGCGTGTTCTTCGAGCGCGAGGCGAGCGCCGCCTTGTCGAGGAGCCACGGCATGCCCGGGTCGATCACCGCCAGATCGGCGCGCGCGCCCGGCGACAGCCGCCCCGCCTCGAGCCCCAGCCGCTCGGCCGGACGCAGCGACAACGCCTCGACCATCCGCTTCCACGAGACCCGACCGTCGTGGACGAGCCGCAGCGCCGCCGCCGCCAGCGTCTCGAGCCCGACCGCGCCGTCGGCCGCTTCGGCGAAGGGGTGGCGCTTGGTCTCGACGTCCTGCGGATCGTGACCGGAGACGACGATGTCGATGACGCCGGAGGCGAGCCCCTCGATCATCGCCTGCCGGTCGTCCTCGGAGCGCAGCGGCGGCGAGAATTTGAGGAACGACCGGTAGGTGCCGATGTCGAGTTCGTTGAGGGAGAGGTGATTGATCGACACCGCCGCGGTGACGTCGAGGCCCCGCGCCTTGGCGATGCGCAGGATCTCGACCGAATCCGCCGTCGACACCTGACTGGCGTGATAGCGGCCGCGGGTCAGCGCCACGAGCCGCATGTCGCGCTCGAGCATGATCGTCTCGGCCTCGCGCGGGATGCCCGGCAGGCCCATGCGGGTGGCGAACTCGCCTTCGGTGGCCACACCGGCGCCGGCGAGCGAGGGATCCTCGACGTGATGGACGATCAGCGCGCCGAAATCGCGGGCGTAGGTCAGCGCCCGGCGCATCACCAGCGACGAGGCGACCGAGTGGCGCGCGTCGGTGAAGGCGACCGCGCCGGCTTCCGAGAGCAGACCGAACTCGGTGGTCTCCTTGCCCTCCTGGCCCTTGGTCAGCGCCGCCATCGGATGGATGCGGACATCCGCCTCCTCCCGCGCCCGGCGCAGCACGAAGTCGACCAGCGCCGGATCGTCGATCACCGGATCGGTGTCGGGCATGGTGACGATGGTGGTGACACCGCCCGCGGCCGCGGCGCGGCTGGCCGAGGCGAAGGTCTCGCGATGCTCGTGGCCCGGCTCGCCGAGGAAGACGCGCATGTCGACGAGGCCCGGCACGATGACCTTGGCCCGCGCGTCGACCACTTCCCAGCCTTCCGGCGAACCCTGGTTCAACACCTCGGGGCCGGCGGCGAGGATGCGCCCCTCGGCGACGATCACCGAGCCGACCGCGTCGAGATCGCGCGAGGGATCGACGATGCGGGCGCCGGCGAAGACGGTGGGGCGGTGATCGGCGCTGCGGCGGTCGCCCAGGCGCGCGTCGGGAGCTTTCGGCGTCATCGGCGGCCTCAGCTGTTGGGAAGGTGTTCGGCGAGCGCTTCGAGCACCGCCATGCGCACGGCGACGCCCATCTCGACCTGTTCGGCGATCAGCGACTGCGGCCCGTCGGCGACTTCCGGATCGATCTCGACACCGCGGTTCATCGGACCGGGATGCATGACCAGCGCATCCGGCGCGGCGTGGTCGAGCTTCTCCTGGTCGAGGCCCCAATAATGGAAGTACTCGCGCACCGAGGGCACGAAGGAGCCGTTCATCCGCTCCCGCTGCAGCCTGAGCATCATGACGATGTCGGCGCCCGCCAGCCCCTTGCGCATGTCGGTGAAGGTCTCGACCCCGAGGCGATCGACGCCGGAGGGAAGAAGCGTCGACGGCCCGATCAGCTTCACCCGCGCACCGAGGGCGTTGAGCAGCAGGATGTTGGAGCGGGCGACGCGGGAATGGACGATGTCGCCGCAGATGGCGACGGTCAGGCCCTCGATCCGCCCCTTGTGGCGGCGAATGGTGAGCGCGTCGAGCAGCGCCTGGGTCGGGTGCTCGTGGGCACCGTCACCGGCGTTGATCACCGAGCAGGAGACCTTGCGGGCGAGAAGATGCACCGCGCCGGCGGCGTGATGGCGCACCACCAGGATGTCGGGGCGCATGGCGTTGAGCGTCGCCGCCGTGTCGATCAGTGTCTCGCCCTTCTTCACCGAGGACGAGGCGACCGACATGTTCATCACATCGGCGCCGAGGCGTTTGCCGGCGATCTCGAACGACGACTGGGTCCGGGTCGAGGCCTCGAAGAACAGGTTGATCTGCGTGCGGCCACGCAGAACGTTCTTCTTCTTCTCCACCTGACGGGAGACGTGGACCTCCTCCTCCGCCTTGTCGAGCAGCGCGAGGATCTCGAGCTGCGAAAGCCCCTCGATGCCGAGGAGATGGCGATGGGGAAAGGCGGGGGTGGGGTTCGATGGAGCGCTGGTCATCGAAGAGGAGGTCATACGGTGTCCGGGGGCTGGAGACAAGGGCGGGGCGGGCCGCCGTCCAGAGGATTCGCCGCAACGGCCGGGTCCGATTGAACTTCTCGGTCGCAGTGTGTATGAATACACAATTGCTGCGGAGAACTCCGGCGTGAACCCCAAGCGTCTCACAATGAGTCCCAAGGACGTCGTGAAACGCTTGGAAGCGGAAGGGTGGTATGTCGCGCGTCGAGGCCCCGGCGACCACCTTCAGCTGAAACACCCGACACGCCCCGGTCGCGTCACGGTCGACACGGGGGTGCGAGAGATCCCGATCGGCACGTTGCGCTCGGTCTTCCGGCAAGCGGGATGGACCTGGTGAGGAGAACGGGATGGCGCAGGTCTACGCTCTGATCCACGAGGCGGAAGGATACTTCGGCATTTCCTTCCCGGATTTCCCCGGTTGTGTCGCCGGCGGCGCCACCGCCGACGAAGCCTTGGCGCGCGGCCGCGACGCCCTCGCCTTCCATGTCGCGGGGATGATCACCGACGGCGAACCTCTGCCGCGACTGCGCGGTCTCGACGAGTTGCGCCGGGATCCGCAATTCGAAACGGACGCCGAAGGAGCGGTCGTCGCTCTCGTCGCCCTCGACCTCCCCGGACGGTCGGTCCGGGTGAACGTCTCGCTCGACGAAACTCTCCTCGATCAGATCGATCGCGCCGCCAAGGCCCGTGGAGAGACGCGATCGGGCTTCCTCGCGTCCGCCGCGCGAAGCCGCCTCGCCGGCTGACCCTGTCGGCCCGCCTCCGCTACACTTCCTCCGATCGAATCGGGGGGCGGACATGTCGGGGGCGACGGGGAAGACGGGCGCGGCGGGGATACCGTCCTTCGCGCCGCGCAATCTCTTCGACGACGACCCGATCCTGATCGGCGCGCTGGAGAGCGTGCTCACCGCCGAGGTCGAGACGGCACTCTCGGAGCACGGCGCCTATTGGGGGTCGGCCGAGATCCGGGAACTCGCCCGCCTCGCCGAGGCGAACCCGCCGCGCCTCGTCGATCGCGACGCCTGGGGCGAACGGCTCGGCGTCGTCGAATACCATCCGGCCCGCCACGCACTGGTCCGCCGTTCGGCGGAGACCGGCATCGGCGTCTCCCTCCACGAGGACGACAGCCCCGACAAGGGCCGGCGCCACGTGATGCGGACCGCGCGTCTGTTCCTCGCGGCGCAGACCGACACGGCCCATCTCGCGGCGATGTCGACCACCTCGGCGGTCCTCGGCGCGCTCGTGGCGGACGGCGAGGTCGGCGCCGAATGGCTGATCCGCGCCTCTTCCCGCCGTCACGACCATCGCTACACCCCGGTCTCGGCCAAGGCCGGCGTGGCGCTCGGCTTCGGGCTGGTCGAACGCGACGGCACCTTCCCGGCGGCGCCGACCGGCAATCGGGTCGCGGCGACCGAGACCGGCGAATGGCGTCTCGACGGGCGCGCCTGGTTCGTCGCCGCGCCGATGAACGACGCGGTGCTGGTCGCGGCGGCCGGCGAGGAGGGAACCGGGCTCTTCCTGGTGCCGCGCTTCCGTCACGACGGATCGGTCAACGGCGTCGAGATCGAACGGCTGAAGCCGACGCTCGGGACGCGTGGCGAGGCGATCGCCGAGTTGCGCTTCGTCGACGCCGAGGCGGTCGCGGTCGGCCGTCCCGATCAGGCGCTCGATCTCGCCGGACGCGCGCTGCTGCTGATGCGCCACGACGCCCTGACCACCGCCACCGGGCTGATGCGCGGGGCGCTCGCCCGGGCGGTCCATCACGTCCGCCATCGCACCATCGCCGGCGAGCCGCTGTTCGACCAGCCGCTGATGGCGCGGGTGCTCGCCGACGCCGCCCTCGACGGCGCCGCCGCAACCGCCCTCGCCATCCGGATCGCCATCGCCCTCGACCGTGCCGAGGCCGACGAACGCGAGGCGGCCTACGCCCGTCTGGTGGTGCCTTCGGCGAAATACTGGATCGCCAAGAGCGCCGTCGCGGTCACCGCGGAGGCGCTCGAGTGCCTGGGTGGAAACGGGTTCGCCGAGGATCACGACCTCGCCCGCTTCTATCGCGATGCGCCGCTGACCGGCTTGACGGCGGGCGCCGGCAACGTGCTGGCGCTCGAGGTGCTCCGTCTCGCCGACGAGGCACCGGAGACCTTCGCGGCGGCGATCGCGGCGATCGCCGTCGACCTCGATCACCGGTCGAGCGCGGAATCGGCGGAAACCATCCGCGCCGCGGCGGAAGCCTGCATCGCCGATCAGGGCTCGGCCCGCATCCTCACCGAACAGGTGGCGCTGGTGGCGGCGGCGGCGGCGCTGCACCGCTTCGCTCCGCGGGTGATCACCGACGCCTTCACCGACAGCCGGCTCGCCGGTCCCTGGCGGGCGAGCCACGGTATGCTCGACGGCCGTTTCGATGCACACGGCATCGTCGACTACGTCTTCCCGCCACCGTGAACATCCACACTCGGAGAAGAATCGAGAACGGGACGAGCCCGGAAGGGGCGCTCGCGTCGCGGCGCGCAACGCCGCCGCCGCGGCTCCGAGGTGGACTTCACTCGGGCTGCGATCGCGACGGCGCGACGGCTTTCGAGGCCGCTTCGAGCCGCGCCATGTCGATCAGATAGGCGAGGAAGCCGTAACCGGAATTCTGCGCCAGATCGCGCAGCTGCGTCGCGACCTGCTCGATGTAGGCAGCCGCTTCGTCCGGTTTCGTCGGTGATCGAACCGCACCGATCATTCGATCGCCTTTCGCCGCCGGGACACCTCGGATTCCGCCCCCCTCTCGGACGCGCGACGGCCCGTCCGATCGGCGGAGGAAGCGGGAGCGGAGGCGATCGAGACCCGGCGTCCCGACCTTCCGTCTTCCCGTATCCGATCGTATTGATTGCTGTTTTTCCGTCTATCTACCACCGGTTGTATTTTTCCGGTTCTCGGGTGAAAACGACGTCGCGGGTGCCGCGGAGACGTCTGCCCCTTGACCGACCTCCCGCGAGGTCGCATTCAAGAGAGCCTTCGAAGCGAGATATTCTTTTCGAGAAGCTCGCTTCGGTTGTAGTCGGTTGTATTCGACCCTTTTCCGAGTATCGCACCCCTCGCCTTTCGATACAACGGCGCGAGCGGTGGTCCCCATCGGGATCGCGCGAACAGGGAGTGGACCGAGGGCTCGCCATCGAGGCGGCTCGGTCGAGACGCGATCGTTCGCACCATGGTGCGGGCGGTCCGACGGAACACTCGGGGTCGGTCGTCGTCCGACCGGTCGGGACTCTGGAGCGACACGGTTCATGAACGTCGTCATCGTCGAATCGCCGGCCAAGGCGAAGACCATCAACAAGTACCTCGGCTCCGGGTTCACGGTGCTGGCCTCCTATGGCCACGTTCGCGACCTGCCGGCCAAGGACGGGTCGGTGCGTCCCGACGACGACTTCGCCATGGACTGGGAGGTCGACGGCAAATCGGCCAAGCGCCTCTCCGAGATCGCGCAAGCCGTGAAGAAGGCCGACAAGCTGATCCTCGCCACCGACCCGGATCGCGAGGGCGAGGCGATCTCCTGGCACGTGCTCCAGGTGCTGCGCGACAAGCGCGCCCTGAAGAGCCAGCCGGTCGAGCGCGTCGTCTTCAACGCCATCACCAAGCAGTCGGTGCTCGACGCGATGAAGAAGCCGCGCGACCTCGACGTCGCGCTGGTCGACGCCTATCTCGCCCGGCGCGCGCTCGACTATCTCGTCGGCTTCACGCTGTCACCGGTGCTGTGGCGCAAGCTCCCCGGTGCGCGCTCCGCCGGCCGCGTCCAGTCGGTGGCACTCCGGCTCATCTGCGACCGCGAACACGAGATCGAGACCTTCGTACCGCAGGAATACTGGTCGATCCTCGCCCGTCTGGCGACGCCGGCCGGCGACGAGTTCGACGCCCGGGTCGTCGGCTTCCAGGGCAAGAAGCTCGGCCGCCTCGACGTCGCGACCGGCGGCGAGGCGACCCGCATCCGCGAGGTGCTGGAGAAGGCGGCGATCTCGGTCGCCTCGATCGAATCGAAGCCGGTCAGGCGCCACCCCTTCCCGCCCTTCACCACCTCGACCCTGCAGCAATCGGCGAGCTACGCCCTCGGCATGAGCGCGGCGCGCACCATGCAGGTGGCTCAGCGCCTCTACGAGGGCATCGAGATCGGCGGCGAGACGGTCGGCCTGATCACCTATATGCGTACCGACGGCGTCGACATCGCGCCCGAGGGCATCGCCTCGATCCGCAAGGCGATCGGCCAGGAGTTCGGCGACCGTTACCTGCCGGAGGTGCCGCGCAAGTACACCGCCAAGGCGAAGAACGCCCAGGAGGCGCACGAGGCGATCCGCCCGACCGACCTCGCCCGCCGGCCGAAGGACGTGGCCAAGTTCCTCGAGCCCGAACAGGCCAAGCTCTACGAGCTGATCTGGAAGCGCACCGTCGCTTCGCAGATGGAGTCCGCGATCCTCGACCGCACCACGATCGACATCGAGGCGCTCGGCGGCGGCGAGACGGTCGCGCTGCGCGCCACCGGGTCGGTCGTCAAGTTCGACGGATTCCTCAAGCTCTATTCGGAAGGCCGTGACGACGAGGAGGACGAGGAGAACAAGCGTCTTCCCGCCATGGCGGAGCGCGATGCGCTCGCCCGCCGCAAGGTGACCGTCGACCAGCACTTCACCGAGCCGCCGCCGCGTTTCACCGAAGCGACGCTGGTGAAGAAGATGGAAGAGCTCGGCATCGGCCGGCCCTCCACCTATGCCGCGACGCTGCAGGTGCTGCGCGACCGTGAATACGTCACCCTCGACAAGCGCCGCCTGATCCCCGAGGACAAGGGCCGCCTCGTCATCGCCTTCCTCGAGAGCTTCTTCCGGCGCTACGTCGAATACGACTTCACCGCCGACCTCGAGGAGAGCCTCGACAAGATCTCGGCCGACGAAGCCTCGTGGAAGGAGGTGCTGCGCGCCTTCTGGGCGGAGTTCTCCGCCGCCATCGAGCAGACCAAGGAGCTGCGCGTCGCCGACGTGCTCGACGCCATCGACGAACTCCTCGGCGCCCACATCTTCCCCGAGAAGGCCGACGGCTCCGATCCGCGCGTCTGTCCGTCCTGCGGTGGCGGCCGGCTGTCGCTGAAGCTCGGCAAGTTCGGCGCCTTCATCGGCTGCTCGAATTATCCCGAATGCCGCTACACCCGCCAGATGCAGGCGACCGGCGTCGACGGCGACGGCGGTGAAGGCGGCGAGGCCGACGGGCCGAAGGTGCTCGGCACCGATCCGGTGAGCGGCCTCGAAGTGACGCTGCGCGCCGGCCGCTTCGGCCCCTATGTCCAGCTCGGCGAGGGCGACAAGCCCAAGCGCTCGTCGCTGCCGAAGACCTGGTCGCCCGCGGCGATGGATCTCGCCAAGGCGCTGGCGCTCCTGTCGCTGCCGCGCGAGGTCGGCCTCCATCCCGAGACCGGCAAGCCGATCACCGCCGGCCTCGGCCGCTTCGGACCCTTCGTGCTGCACGACGGCACCTACGCCAACCTGCCTTCCCCCGACGAGGTGTTCGAGATCGGCCTCAACCGCGCCGTGACGCTGATCGCCGAGAAGCAGGCGGGTGGACGCCGCGGCCGCGGCACACCGGCGGCGCTGAAGGACCTCGGCGAGCATCCCTCCCTCGGCTCCGGCTCGATCACCGTGCGCGACGGCCGTTTCGGCCCCTACGTCAATCACGGCAAGATCAACGCGACCCTGCCCAAGGGCATGGCGCCGGACAGCGTGACCCTCGACGTCGCCGTGGCGCTGCTGGCGGAGAAGGCCGCCAAGTCGCCCGGAAAGCCGGTCAGAAGCGCCGCGGCGAAGGCCCCGGCGAAAGCCGAGGCGAAACCGGCGGCGAAGAAGAGCCCGGCCAAGAAGAGTGCGGCGGCGGCCAAGAAGCCCGCGGCGCGCAAGGCGAAGGCCGAGGACTGATCCGCCGGCCGGCACGAAACCGGTCGGCCGGACGGCGAACGATCGGCGGATCCTGCCGTCGCATCCTCGATGAGGCTGCCGAACGGCGATCCGTCGACACTCGCGGAGCGCGCTCGAAACGGGCGCTGCACGTTTTGATATCGATTACGTAACGTTATTCGGTATTTTACGATATCCGGAAAACCGATGTTAGGACTCCGTCGGTTAGCGTTCTTCGGTTCGAGCAGCTTTGCCTGGAGGGGCGAACGGGCGCTCGAGGGGACGAGGAACGGCAACCGTGAACGCGATCGGATCGCTCTTCAGACTGGCTTCGCGCCGCAGCATTCGCTGCCGGCGTGACCTCTGGTTCTTCGTCGCTCGCACGAACAGCTACATCGTCGCTCTCGCAGCGATCGCCGCCGCCATTCAGAGCTGGCACACCGGCGTCGAAACGATCGCGGTCACCGTTTTCGGCGTCGCCGCGATCGCCGGGCTTCTGACCCTGCCGATCCTCTGGGAATTCGGCAGCATGTACCTGGACTTGTGGAAGTCGACGCAGGTCCTGCGCGATCTCGCCGCCAAGGATCAGCAGACCGGCCTTCTCAACAACCGCTCCTTCGTCGGCGCCGTCGAGGAACGGCTCACCGCCCACCGCTACGTCGCGTTGCTCGTCGGCGACCTCGACCGTTTCAAGACGATCAACGACCTCCACGGCCATCTCGCCGGGGACGAGGTCATCGCCGCGGTCGGCGAGACTCTGCGCGACATGTTCGACGAGATCGCCGTCCTCGGCCGCATGGGCGGCGAGGAATATGCGGTGATGATCGAATGCCCCTTCGTCGATCCCGAGATCGCCCATGCCCACGCCTCCGCCCTGGCCGAGGAGATGCGCCGCCGCATCGCCGGCATCGTGGTGTCGACCGAGCGCGGCGAGGTGAACCCGTCGATCTCGATCGGCATCGCCTGGAGCACGCCCGCCTCGACCTTCTCCGAGCTCTACGCTCGGGCCGACAAGGCGCTCTACGTCGCCAAATCCGCCGGTCGCGACCGCGTCGTCGGCGAATACGAGATCGAGTTCCTCGATCCCGAGCGGGCGCTGTCTCGACGCCAGGACCTGGGTTGGCGCCCCGTCGCCGATCGCGCGGCGGAGGCGGACGTCGACCATCGCTCCGTCCGCTGGGCCTGAGAAACGATCGGCCGCGGGACCGATCCGCCGCGACATCGCCCACTTGAAGGTCTATCCTCGGCGCCCCGATCCGCCTGATGAGACCGCACTTGGCCCGCCGCCCGAAGACCCCCGCCCCCACCCGTCCCGCGACCCGTCCGAAACTCGGCGACGCACTTCCATCCCGCGAAGAACTGCTCGCCTTTCTCGCCGAGAACCCCGGCGCCGCCGGCAAACGCGACATCGCCCGTGCCTTCGGCATCACCGGCGGCGCCAAGATCGCGCTGAAGCGGGTGCTGCGCGAGTTGCAGGCCGAGGGCGTGGTGGAGAAGCGGCGCAAGCACTTCACGCCGGCCGGGCAGCTCACCCACGTCTTCGTCGCCGACGTCACCCGTCGCGACGCCGACGGCGAACTCCTCGCCACGCCCGACGAATGGGACGAGGACGATCACGGCCCGGCGCCCCTCGTGCTGGTGCTGCCCGAGCCGAAGGGCCGCCGCGCCGGTCCCGCTCGTCCCGCCGCCGGCATCGGCGACCGGCTGCTGCTGAAGCTGGTCGACGACTACGACGATCTGCCGGAGGGCATCACCTACGCGGCGCGGATCCTGCGCGTCCTCGACAAGAAGCCGCCGGCGATGCTCGGCGTCGTCCGTCTGGTGCCCGGCGGCGCCCGCATCGTGCCGATCGACAAGAAGGGCCGCGAGATCGAGGTTTCGACAGCCGACCTGAACGATGCGCAGGAGGACGACCTCGTCGCCCTCGATCTGATCCGCTCCGGCGGCCGTCTCGGCCTCGCTCGCGCCAAGGTGCGGTCCGTCGTCGGCTCGATGGCGTCGGAGCGCGCCGTCTCCGAGATCGCGCTGCACGTCCACAACATCCCGCACGTCTTCCCGACCGCGGTACTGGTCGAGGCCGAGAGCTGCACGCCGGCGCCGCAGGGGCGGCGCGAGGACTGGCGCGACCTGCCTCTCGTCACCATCGACCCGCCCGACGCCAAGGACCACGACGACGCGGTTCATGCGACCCCCGACACCGACCCGGAGAACCCCGGCGGCTTCGTCGTCACGGTGGCGATCGCCGACGTCGCCCACTACGTCCGGCCCGGGGCGGCGCTCGATCGCGAGGCGCTGCATCGCGGCAACTCGGTCTATTTCCCCGATCGCGTCGTGCCGATGCTGCCCGAGCGCATCTCCAACGACCTCTGTTCGCTGAGGGAGAGCGAGGTGCGCCCGTCGATGGCGGTGCGGATGATCTTCGGTGCCGACGGGCGCAAGAAGAGCCACACCTTCCACCGCATCCTGATGCGCTCGGCGGCCAAGCTCTCCTATCAACAGGCGCAAGCGGCGATCGACGGCCGCCTCGACGGCAAGACCGAGACCCTGATCGACGGCGTGCTGAAGCCGTTGTGGGCGGCTTATGCGGTGTTGAAGCGCGGACGCGACAACCGCGAACCGCTGGAACTCGACCTGCCCGAGCGCAAGATCCTGCTTAAGCCCGACGGCACGGTCGACCGGGTGATCGTCCCCGAACGTCTCGACGCCCACAAGCTGATCGAGGAGTTCATGATCCAGGCGAACGTCGCCGCGGCGGAAACCCTCGAGAAGCACCGGGTGCCACTGGTCTACCGCATCCACGACGCCCCTTCCGAAGAGAAGGTGACGGCGCTGAAGGAGTTCCTCTCGACCCTCGACATCAAGCTCGCCTCGCGCGGCGGGCTCAAGCCGGCGATGTTCAACGCGATCCTCGCCAAGGTCGTCGACACGCCGAAGGCCGGCCTCGTCAACGAGGTGGTGCTGCGCTCGCAGGCGCAGGCCGAGTACAATCCGCAGAACATCGGCCATTTCGGACTGCATCTGAAGCGCTACGCCCACTTCACCTCGCCGATCCGCCGCTATGCCGACCTGATCGTCCACCGAGCGCTGATCCGGGCGCTGGATCTCGGCCCCGACGGTCTGCCACCGCAGGTCGACGACAAGCTGGAGGCGATCGGCGCCGAGATCTCGGCGGCCGAGCGCCGCGCCATGGCGGCGGAGCGCGACACCATCGACCGGCTCATCGCCCGCTGGCTGATGGACAAGATCGGCGCCACCTTCCGCGCCAAGATCTCGGGCGTCACCAAGTCGGGCCTGTTCGTCCGCCTCGACGAGAGCGGCGCCGACGGCTTCGTCCCGGCCGCCACCATCGGCGACGACTACTACGTCTACGATCAGGCGACCCACGCGATGATCGGCAGCCGCACCGGCGAGACCTGGCGGCTCGGCGACACCGTCGAGGTGAAGCTGGTCGAGGCCCAGCCCTTCGCCGGCGCGCTGCGCTTCGAATTGATGTCGGAAGGCACGATCGAGCGCGGCATGGGTCGCAAACGGATCGCCGCCGCGATGGCGCGCAACAAGGTGCGCGGCGGCCCGAGCCGGGGGCGCAAGGGCGCCCCGCGGCGGAACTGACGGCTCGGCGGATTTCCTCTCGAGGGATCCACCGTTTTCGAAACCGCTTCCGAAGTCGCTTGGACCATGAGCCGTCATCCCCGGCCGAAGCGAAGCGGAGGGGAAGGGGATCCAGCGGCTGTTCAGCGAGTCGAAGGGTCCCTGGATCCCCTTCCCTCGCCTTCGGCTCGCGGGGGATGACGGCTGAAATCGAGGCGACGAAGTCGGTAGATCGGCGCTCCGGCGAATTGCTCGAAGGTCCCTCGTGGGAGACGGGACACCGGGGCGAGGTCCGGTTCGGCCCGATCGGCGCCGACGTTCGGCCAACCACGCAGGCCTGTGCTCCACCCTACGCGCTTGCACGGATGTCCCACCTCGGCGAAGCTCGATGGCAACGAGAGGGAAACGCCATGCTGAAGATCTGGGGCCGCGCCAATTCGGCCAACGTCAAGAAGGTGCTGTGGGTGGCCGAGGAGCTCGGCCTCGCCTACGAGCGGCTCGACGCCGGCGGTCCCTTCGGTGTGGTGACCACGCCCGAATACCGGGCGATGAACCCCAACGGCCTCGTGCCCGTGCTCCAGGACGGCGACCTCACCCTCTACGAATCGAACGTCATCGTCCGCTATCTCGCGGCGAAATACGGGGCGGAGACGCTGTGGATCGCCGATCCGGGCGAACGCGCCGTCGCCGAGATGTGGATGGACTGGAACCACGCCGTCGGCACCGTGATGCGCGACGCCATCTTCGGCCTGTTGCGCACCGCACCGGAGAATCGCGACCACGCGGCGATCCGCCGGAGCATCGAGGAAACCGCCCGTCTGGCGTCGATCGCCGATGCCGCGCTGGCGAACCATCCCTGGTTCTCGGGCGACGCGTTCGGCATCGGCGACGTGCCCTTCGGCTCCTACGCCCACGTCTGGCTCAATCTGCCGATCGAGCGTCCCGACCATCCCCATCTCGCCGAGTGGTACGCGCGATTGCTTCGTCGCCCCGCCTACGCCAAGGTGGTCGCCACACCGCTGACGTGAGGGGACGGCGGCGGATCGGAAGGAGCGCGACGTGAAGGTCCAGTTCGAGGACGGCGGCAGCGGCGGCAAGCGCGAGCCGAAACGGGACGAGAGTCCGGCGCGGCCGCTCAAGCGCTCGATCGTTCGGGGCCTGCGCGGTCGCTGCCCGGTCTGCGGCACCGGCCATGTCTTCGACGGTTACCTCGCCGTCGCACCGGCCTGTAGCGTCTGCGGTGAAGAGTTGCACCACCACCGCGCCGACGACCTGCCGCCCTATCTCACCATCCTGATCGTCGGCCATCTGGTGGTGAGCGGGTTGCTCGTCACCGAGCGGATGTTCCGCCCGGAGATCTGGATCCAGATGGCGGTCTGGCTGCCGATGACCGCCCTTCTCGCCCTCCTCCTCATCCGCCCGATCAAGGGCGGCGTCGTGGGCCTGCAATGGGCGCTCCGCATGCACGGCTTCGGCCGGAAGATCGCGCGAACCGAAGGAACGACATGAGATCCGTCGAAGCCATCCTCGAGGAACTGAACGCTCTCGATCGTTCCCACAAGGCTCCCTACTACCGCCCCCGCGACGCCGCCACGCTGCTCATCCTCGACCGCGCCGCCGGCGGGCCGATGCGGGTGCTGATGGGCCGTCGCCACATGCGCCACAAATTCATGCCCGGCGCCTGGGTGTTCCCTGGCGGCCGCGTCGACCCGGCCGACAGCCGCACCGCGGCCGCCGACGATTACCATCCGCTCGAACTCGCCAAGCTGATGGTCGAGATGAAGGGGCCGAAGACCGCGGCCCGCGCCCGGGCGCTGGCCATCGCCGCCATCCGCGAGACCTACGAGGAGGCGGGCTTCTTCGTCGCCACCTCGGCCGGGGGAACCGCGTCGCGGCCCGCACCGGGCGCCGAGGTCGACCCGCACGACGCCTTCGCCACCTTCGCGGCGCGCGGCCTCGCTCCGGCGATCGGCCGCATCCGCTTCGTCGCCCGCGCCATCACCCCGCCGGGACGACCGCGCCGCTTCGACACGCGCTTCCTGGCGATCCCGGCGGATGCCGTCGCCGGACAGTTGGAGAGCGGCGTCGGCCCCTCGGGCGAACTCGAGGACGTCGCCTGGGTCAGCTTCGACGAGGCCCGCGCCCGCCCCGAGCTTCCCCCCATCACCCGCGCCGTGCTCGACGAGCTGGAAAGCCGCCTCGCCGGCGATCCGAAGCTCGCCGCGGAAGGCCCGGTGCCGTTCTACCGCTGGCGCAACGACGCTTTCCTGCGCACCCTGATCGAGCCGGCGTGACGTCATGGAGACGACGGCCCTGCTGGTCTTCGCCGGGGCGCTGTTCCTCAACGCCGGCTCGCCCGGGCCGTCGATCGCGGTACTGGTCAGCCAAGTGCTGACTCGCGGGGCGGCGACGGTCGTGCCCTTCGTCGCCGCCATGTGGATCGGCGAGGCGGCGTGGCTGGCCGCGGCGGTCGCGGGGCTCTCGGTCCTCGCCGAACAGCTGCACCATGTGTTCCTCGCGGTGAAATGGGCCGGCCTCGCCTATCTGGCGCTGCTCGCCTGGCGCATGTGGCACGCGCCGGTCGAACCGGATGCCATCGGCGCCACCGCGCCGCAGGGCTCGACCCTCGCCCGTTTCGCCTCCGGCATGGCGCTGACGCTCGGCAATCCGAAGATCATGGTCTTCTACGTGGCGCTGCTGCCGTCGCTGGTCGACGTGAAGGCGATCGGGCTCTCGGAGTGGGCGCTGCTCTCCGCCGTGCAGATCGCGGTGATGGCGGTGACCGATCTCGGCTGGATCGCGCTCGCCGCCCGCGTCCGCGGCCTCTTCCGCAGCCGACGCGCCCTGCGCTTCGTCCACCGTGGCTCGGCGCTGGCGATGGGCGGCGCCGCAGCGGTGATCGCGACACGGAGCTGAGGGCACTCGGCGTCAACCGACCGTCAACCACGCCGGGACCATGGTGCGGCACCGCCGCGATCGACGCGGCCCTGCCCGAGATCCCGATGCACACCTTTCGACCCCTCCTCGCCGCACTCGCCCTCACCGCCCTCGCCGCCCTCACCACGCCGGCGGCGGCGACCGATTTCCGCCTCGACAATGCCGTGGTCGTCGGCTCCGGCGACGAGATCGCCATCACCCGCCTGCCCCTGGTCACCGCCGGCGGCGCCATCGTCTACGTCGACGTCACCCTGGCGCTGACCGCCGGGAGCGGCACCACCCTGTCGCTCGTCCCCGGTTCGTTGAAGACGACGCGCTCGGTCACGCTCGATGCCGGCGCCCTCACCCCCGGCCGCTACCGCGTCCACGGCGCTTCGCCGGTGCTGGTGATGCGGCTGATCGGTCCGACGCTCGGCGCCGGCAATCGTCCGATGTGGTCACTGATCGGCGAGAGCGTCGGGCAGCAGATGAATTTCTACGCCGGGAACTTCGCCGGCCATCCGCTCCAGGCCCGCCTGCAGAAGGCCGGCATCACCTGGGCCGGACAGGCCTTCGGCTCGACCAGCCGCAACACCTCCTTCGACGGCTGGTACTTCGACGAGCGCCAACTGGTGGCGATCCAGCCCCTCGGCCGCGGGGTCGCGTTGACCTCGTGGTCCTACAAGGGGGTCGATTCGAAGGCCCCGCTGCGCACCGTGACGCTGCTGCCCTGCGACGCCGTCTGCAAGTGATCCGAGCCCGGCCCGGCGGCGGCTCGCCGCCCTTCCATGCGGCTTCCCCCCTGCCCTTCCGGTCGGTCCGCGGCCAGTGGAACGAGTTCGACATTCGAATCCCGCTGCCGGACGGCTCACGTTCGAATGTCGAATTCGAAAGGTCCACCAGAAATATGAGCTTGCCGGTGGTCCTCATGACTCCGACAATCACACGACGAGGCTTCCGCGAGGGATGCGAACGTCGGAGTCGGACCACCAGTCTGCCGCTCGCCGGCGCGCCGGCGGTGATGGCGGGGTTCTTCGCCCTCCACCTCGTCGTCCTGGTCGCCCTCGGCCGGCGATCGCGGCTCTGACGAAATACTTATTACGGCGAGTTAACTGTCGGATTCGTCGAGCACATCGTAGAATTCTCATGTTCCGAAAGGGATCGGCGACCGGACCGAGACGATCCGAAGAGCCCACCCCGATCGAAGGAAACCATCGCAGATCCGCCGAGAGCCGCTCGAGCGGCGGAAGGGAGATGATCCTTTCCGCGGAAGCGAGCGTGCGCCGGATCGAACCACGAGGAGGTCGTCATGACCCGCAGATCCAAGCTCCTCACCACCGCATTCGTCGTCATGGCCGCCTTCGCGGTCGCGGCCGGCCCGACGCTGGCGCAGGGCTGGGGCGGAGGCCCCGGTTGGGGCATGGGCGGCGGCCAGGGCCGCGGCATGGGCCGACCGGACGCGCCGTGGCGTGCCCGCTTCGCCCAGATCGACGAGAACGGCGACGGCGTCATCACCCGCGACGAGTTGAGGGCCCAGGCGACCGGCGTCTTCGGTGCCATGGACGTCGACGACGACGGCACCATCACCAAGGAAGAATACAAGGCCGTCCGCATGGGGCCGCAACGCGGCAACAATCCCGCCCGTCAGGCGATGATGCAGTCTCGCAAGCTCGCCCGCTTCGCCCCGATGGACACGAATCGTGACGGCAAGGTGAGCAAGGCCGAGTTCGTCGCCTACCACGGCGACGTCATGTTCGGCCGCATGGACCGCAACGGCGACGGCAAGGTGACCCCGATCGAATTCCGGCGGCATGGCTGGTGAAAGCAGCGACGAAGAGCCCGGCGGCGTCCTTGACATCGCCGGGCTCTTCGGTCAATTTGCGCCCGACTTCGAGATCGAAGCGCGGCCCGTGTGGACCTCACGCGGGCCGTCGCGTTGTGAGCAGATGAATTCCGGAAGGACCGCGCCATGGCGAAGGCGACCACCATCAAGATCAAGCTCGTGTCGACCGCCGACACCGGCTACTTCTATGTGACCAAGAAGAACTCCCGCACCATGACGGAGAAGTTCGCGGCCAAGAAGTACGACCCGATCGCGCGCAAGCACGTCGAGTTCAAGGAAGCCAAGATCAAGTGAGGCCTGCCTCACGGTCGACGGATTTCCACCGAAAGCCGCCCACCCGGGCGGCTTTTTCGTTGCTCGCCGCCGATTCGTCTCCGAAAGTCCGATATGATCGCGATCGCCGTGGGTCTCGCTCCGGCCGACGCCCCGAACCAGGAAGTCACACCCGATGCCCGACGCCCGCTCCGAAAACGGATTCCGCTCGCTCGTCCAACAGATCCAGGAGAACGACGCCGGGCCGGACGAGCGTCAGCGCCCGCAGCGCCGCCGCCCGACGATGCCGGCCGGCGGCCGTGAGACCGCGAAGGACGCGGTCGCGACCGCGGCGGCACCGCCCCCGTCCAAGGCTCCGGTCCGTCTGTTGCAACGCCGCTGGCTCTGAAGGCGGCCGCTCACTCGGCCGGCACACGTCGTCCGGCGAAAACGAGAGCGGCGAGTCTGCCGGCGACGTCCGAGAGCCGGCCGATCGCCCGCCCGAAGATCGGCGCCATCGCGACGTGGATCGGCACGGCGGCGCCGACCCATACGAGATGGAACACCACGCCTGCGACCCCGGTCGTCGCCACCGCCGCGCCGACCGGGCCGAGGAAGACGAGACTCGCGCCATTGAGCAGATAGAGCGTCAGGCTGGCCCGGCCCATGGCGGCGAGATTCGCCCCACCGAAGCGGGCGGCGAGCGACCACGCCCCGACCGCACCGAGAAGCGCCGTCACCGCGAAGAGCGGCAGGTTGCCGTAGTTGCCGAACACCATGCGCACCGCGGCGTGGCCGGCGAGACCCGGCGCCGGGCAGACTTCCGCCAGCGACCAGAGGCAGCCACGATCGAGCCCCGCCAGCGCGACCGCCGTCGCCAGCGCCACCGCGCCGAGCGCCGGTCGCGGCAGATGGCGCGGATGCCGGCCGAGGAAGACGCCGAAGGCGAAGAAGGTCGCGCCCGGAACCCAGGTGGCGATCTGGTAGAGTGTCTCCCCCTTCGGCCCGACGAGTGCCGCGAGACCGGCGCCGATCGCCGCCACGGCCAGGGCCGTGACGCGGATCGAACGGCGGGAGAGGAGCGCATGCACGAGGAGGCGGACGATCGCCAACGACACCAGGAACCACAGCACCGACATCGACCAGCCGCGCCCGGTGACGAAGGGCGAAAGGAGCACATCGTATCCGGCACCCGACGGCAGCCGCATCACGCCGCTGCCGATCCCGCCGATCGCGATCAGCGCATGGCAGAACCAGACGAGAAGGAGCAGCTTGACGCTGTCGCGCAGCACCTCACCGAACGGCTTCTCGCCGATGTCGCGATTGGCGGCGCCCGACAACATGAAGAACAGCGGCATGTGGAAGGCGTAGATCGCCTGCCAGATGCGGAAGGACGGGGTGAAGAAGGTCCCGTCGGGGCGGTCGAGGAACTGCGCCTCGAGCGCATGGCCGACGATCACCAGGGCGATTCCGAGGCCGCGCGCCGCATCGAGGCCGTCGTCGCGTCGTCGCGCTTCGCCACTCACCGTCGTCCCCTTCCCGAAAACACGCTCTCCGCGGTTCGGCACTCGCCACCACGGGACACAGCATGACCGGGAAGTGGTTTTATTTCCGTATCGCTTCCGGGAGACGGCGGCGGCGACCGCACCAGCGATCGCCGCATCGAACCCGCCTCAGTAGCCGCCCTTGCGGCGGCTCTCCGGAAGCCCGGCGATGCGGCCGGCCTGCTTGGAGGGATCGAGCGGGAAGAGATCGTAGAGCGAGCGCTGGTCGACGTCCTCGCCCCACTTCTCCGACATCGCCTTCATGATGGTGCGGGTGTTGGGCTGGGTGTTGTTGTCGAAGAACTCTTCGCGCAGGTAGTTCATGATGTCCCAATGGCGCGGCGTGAGCTCGATCTGCTCGGCGGCGGCGATGTGCGCGGCGAGCGCTTCGCTCCACTCGGACTGATCGACGAGATAGCCGTTGGCGGTGGTCTCGATCTCGCGGCCCTCGAATTCGTAAGCCATGTCGTTCCCTCGTATGTCGTTCTGGTATGTCGTTGTCGCCCGCTCGGATGCGCGCCGCCGCACGTCGGCTCGGCACACCGCCGGCCCTGTCGCGGCGAAGCGGAGCAGCCATATTAGTAGTTGTTCATATTAGGGTTCAATAGGCCAGACGGCGAATTCCCGACGCGATCCCCGACCCCGAGATCGAGGCGACGCGAAATCGGCGACGTCGGAGGCCGATGCGGTGCCGCCGGTGGTCGGTCGGGTACTCGATCCCACGAGGAGGCCACCCGCCTATGAAATCCATTTTTTCCATGTTTTCATATTGTTATGAGATATATTGGAGTGCCGCTTCTCGACCCATATCGGTGTCCGAGCGGGTATGAAAGGCGCTGGCGACGGATGCTCGCCAGGGGCGGGGCTCACCACATCAAATTGTATCGCTCTGCATTACCCGATTTCGTTGACGCACTGGCGTTGAACGTGTGAATTGCGTTCATGAAGAAGCAGCGCCCCCGGAACCATTCGATCGCCGAGACATACGGTCAGATGGACGTTGATCTCGTCGAAAAACTATACGGGCATGAACTGGACCCGGGCATGATCGTGCTTACCGATGCGGCGCTCGCTCATGTTAAAAAGCAACATCCCACGGACTGGGCGCGGTGTTTACCGCACGTGCGCGCGGTTCTCGATGGTCCGACCTATATCGGTGACGATACCAGGAATGCCGGGAAGATCGAGTTCATAGGGCGAATGCCTCCGAATGGTGAACCGCTTCTCGTCGCCGTAACGGTCACTCGAAGCGATAGCGGAAACTACCACGTCACGAGCTTCTACCCGATCACCCAGGCGAAAATCGATCGGCGTCGGCATGATGGACTGTTGCGAAACGTCGTCCGAAAATGAAAAGGCCCGACGTGAGCCGGGCCTCTCGAAACACGAACCAGACGGCAGGTTCCCCATTTTTAAGGTCGTAGCTTACGCGCGGACCTCCTGCATCTCTTCACCTTTCGGCTACTGCACCCCGCCTTTCGGCTTGGTGTGTGAGTAGGGCCTTCTCACCTCGGCAGCTCGTGTTCGTGACCGAATATGGTGCGAAACGTGGGACGAGTCAAATGTCGGACGTGTCCGCTCCCCACCCTGCAGCCGCCGGTGGTCGGTCGGGTACTCGATCCCACGAGGAGGCCACTCAGGGATACGACCCGACCGACACGACCCGACGCATCGGGGTTTTGCGGCGGGCCCGATGCGCGGGCACCGCGTACTTCCGCTCCATCACCATGTCCGTTGCGGCCGGATCGACGGCGACTTCGCGGAACGGAAGCGCGAGGAGAACCCTAGCGAGCCGCACCTCACCGGAACAGCTTTCGCCGCGGTTACCCGCCGCCTTTCGCCGGTCTTGATGAATCGTCAACCTTAATCCGGCGAGACGACGCACGATCATCGGGAAAACCGGGTGTCGATCGCGCGAGGAGGCCTCACGCCGCCTTGGCGACGACGCGGTTGCGTCCGGCGGACTTGGCATCGTAGAGCGCCGCGTCGGCCCGCTTGAGGATCGTCTCGATCGTGTCGCCCGACGATTGCAGGGCGCCGATGCCGAGCGAGACCGTCCGCTCCAGCATCCGCCCGTCGGGCAGACGGAACGGCTCGGCGGCGACGCGCGAGCGGATACGCTCGGCGACGACCCCGGCGGTGTCGAGGTCGGTGTCCGGCAGGATCACCACGAACTCCTCGCCGCCGAAGCGACAGACGAGATCGACGCCGCGGACGCTACCGCGCATGCGTTCGGCCAGTTCCTTCAGAACCGCATCGCCGGCATCGTGGCCGTAGGTGTCGTTGACCGACTTGAAATGGTCCATGTCGGCGATCAGCACCGCGAGCGAGCGCCCCTGGCGCTGCGCCTGCTCGAGCGTCTGCTCGAGATGGGTGGTCATGAAGCGGCGATTGTAGAGGCCGGTGAGGCCGTCGGTGATCGCCATCTCCATGGTCTGTTGGACGCTGTCGCGCAGCCGGTCGGCATAGCGCTTGCGGCGGATCTGGGTCTTCACCCGGGCGCCCAGTTCCTGGCGCTCGATCGGGCGCTGCAGGTAGTCGTTGACGCCCATGTCGAGGCCGCGGGCGAGACGCACCTGATCACCCTCACCGACGATCAGAAGGATCGGCAACATGCGGGTGCGATCGAGCGCCCGGAGCTGCGAAACGAGCCGCAGCGCGTCGAAATTGGCGAGGTCGAGGCTGATCACCACCAGATCCCAGTCACCCTCGGTGGCGCGGAAAAGTGCCTGCTGCGGGTCGGTTTCGATGGTCAGCGAATGACGGGCGGCGAGCGCCGTGGTCAGCCGTTCGGCCGAGGAGCGTCGATCGTCGACGACCAGGATGCTGCCGTGCAGGTCCTGGGTGTAGAGCAGCGGATCGAAGGCGTCGTCGAGCCCCATCTCGCGGCCGACGTTGGCGCGCATGCGCAGCTCGTCGGTGAGCATCTTGAGGCGGATCAGGCTCTTCACCCGGGTGATCAGCGCCGTGTCGTTGACCGGCTTGGTGAGGAAGTCGTCGGCACCCGCCTCGAGCCCCTTCACCCGATCGGCGATCTGGTCGAGCGCCGTCACCATCACCACCGGCACGTGGGACGTCTTCGGATCGGCCTTCAACCGGCGGCAGACTTCGAAGCCGTCCATGCCGGGCATCATCACGTCGAGCAGCACGATGTCCGGCGTCGTCTGCTGGCAAGCGGCCAACGCCTCCGCACCCGAGAGCGCCGTGGTGACGTCGAAATACTCCGACGTCAGCCGCGCTTCGAGCAGCTTGACGTTGGCGGGAATGTCGTCGACGACCAGAACTCGACCCGTCATCACTCTACTCGCATACCGAAGGAACGGACTCAGGCGTCGCCGAGATAGGATCGCACCGTCTCGAGGAACTTGCCCACCGAGATCGGCTTGGAGATGTAGGCCTCGCACCCGCCTTGGCGGATGCGCTCCTCGTCCCCCTTCATGGCGAAAGCGGTCACCGCGATCACCGGGATCGACTTGAGGTCGTCGTCTTCCTTCAGCCACTTGGTCACTTCGAGACCGGAGACCTCGGGCAGCTGGATGTCCATCAGGATGAGGTCGGGCCGGTCGCCGCGGGCGATCTCCATCGCGTCGAAGCCGTTGCGGCTCTGCAACGTTCGATAGCCGTGTGCCTCCAGGAGGTCGTGGAAGAGCTTCATATTGAGCTCGTTGTCCTCCACGATGAGGACGGTCTTCGCCATCTACCCTACCCCCGACCACGCTGGTGTGATCGCCCCGCCGAATTCGGCTGTTGCCGTTCTTCTTCTCGGTCGAGACACTAGCATCGATTCCTTGACGAAAGGAAAAGGGGCGGAGACGCTGGATTTCACGATGAACGACCGCCACCACCGCCCCACCCACGAAGAGGCCGAAACGCTCGCCGTCGAGGTCCTCTCGTTCTTCGCCGAAGACCCCGAAACCCTCGGCCGTTTCCTCTCCGCGACCGGGCTCGGGCCCGAGACCCTGCGCGAGGCGGCGGCCGCGCCGGGGTTCTTCGCCGCCGTGCTCGAGCACCTGATGGGCGACGAGGCGCTGCTCCTGGTCTTCGCCGAACGCCGGCGCATCCGCCCGACGATGATCGCCGCGGCGCGCCATCTGCTCGATCCGGTCGCCGAGCGATGAGCGCGCTCTCGCCCGTCACGCGCGACGCCCTCGACCGGCTCGAGGTCGGCGCCCGCCCGCTCCTCGTCGTCGACGTCGACGAGGTGGTGCTGCGCTTCGTCTCGCATCTCGAGGCCTTCATCGGGCAGCAGGGCTACCGGCTCGACGCCCGCTCGTTCCGCCTGACCGGCAACGTCACCCGCCTCGGCTCCTGCCGCGCCGTGCCGGCGCCGGAGGTCGCGGCCCTCATCGCCGGCTTCTTCGCCACCCATGTCGGCGACCAGGAACCGGTTCCGGGCGCCGCCGAGGCGCTTTCCCGATTGACGTCCCGCCTGGATGTGGTGCTCCTCACCAACGTGCCGGCCGAACACGCGTCGCGCCGCGCCGCCCGGCTGGCCGACCTCGGCATGGCCCATCCGGTGATCGCCAACGAAGGTCCCAAGGGACCGGCGGTCGCCCGCCTCGCCCACGCCCTCGGCCATCCGCTGTTCTTCGTCGACGACGCACCGACCAACCTCGCCTCGGTGCGCGACCACGCGGCCGACACCCGCCTCGTCCATTTCGTCGACGACCCGCGCTACTTCCGCCTCGCCCCCGACGTGCCGGGAACGTGGCTGAAGACAAGGGACTGGGCGGAGGTGGTGCGGCGGATCGAGGCGGATCTCGGCTGAAGCGCCGATTCATACCAGAGGCCGAAGGTGCCGACGCACCCGGCCTTTGAACACACGCGAATTTCCCATTTGCGTCAGAGGTATGAGAAATTCGCGTCAGGAATACCATCGGTCATTTTCAATGGCCGATGGTATCAGGGAGACCTGTGCGCGG
>NZ_DAIPZB010000027.1:0-52016 GCF_036782435.1 Pinisolibacter sp.
CACATTCGGACGCCGACGGGAATCGCCGGGCGCGAATTTCAAAACGGCCTCTGAGAGGTTCTCGTGTACTTCATCGGGATCGGCGACCCGGTCGAAAACGTCGCCCGCGTCAAGATCCGTGCCCTCCAGGGAGGACACGATCTTCCCGGTCACGTCGTCATCGATCGCTGGCGGCGAAGCATGGACCTCCTGGCCGAGGTGGCGCGGATCGCCGACCAAACACTGATCTTCGACAACGGGGCTCGCGATCTCGACGCGGCCATTCGTCCGATGGCCGCCGTCGATACGAGAGGCGGAACGCTCCGCCTCGACGTGTTCCCCGGCGCCCCGACCTGGGTTTCGACCCACTTGGTGGCACCACTCACCACCGGACATATCAGGGATGGGTAGAGCTCATCCCGTTGACGCCCCCGCCCCCGCCGTGCTCTGACTGGCATGTCGACGAGGAATCCCATGTCCGCACTGAGCCTGCCCAACATCCTCACCTACGGCCGCATCCTGGCGGTTCCGGTGGTCGTCGCCTGTTTCACGCTGCCGGACATGCCGACCTTCACTTCGCGCTGGATCGCCTTCGGCTTCTATGCGGCGGCGGCCGTCACCGATTTCTTCGACGGCTACCTCGCTCGAATATGGAAACAGCAGTCGAAACTCGGGCGCATGCTCGATCCGATCGCCGACAAGCTGCTGGTGGCGTCGTGCCTTCTGGTGCTGGTCGCCGACGGCTCGATCGAGGGCGTCTCGGTGATCGCCGCGGTGATCATCCTGTGCCGCGAGATCCTGGTCTCGGGCCTGCGCGAGTTCCTCGCCGAGCTGCGCGTCTCGGTGCCGGTGACCTGGCTCGCCAAGTGGAAGACGACGGTGCAGCTCCTCGCCCTCGGCTTCTTCATCACCGGTCCCGCCGGTGTGCCGGTCTATCGCTGGACGATCGAGACCGGCTACATCCTGTTGTGGATTTCCGCCCTCCTCACCCTCTATACGGGATGGGACTATTTCCGGTCGGGCATCGGCCACGTGATGGACGAGTGAGCATGAAGATCCGCTATTTCGCCTGGGTGCGCGAGCGCATCGGCAAAGCCGAGGAGGTCGTCGACCTGCCCGCCGAGGTGGCGACCACCAGCGATCTGCTGATGTGGCTGAAGTCCCGCGGCGAAGAATACGATTGGGCGCTCGAGCGCCCCGAAGTCATCCGCGTCGCCTGCGATCAGGTCCACGCCCCGCCCGGCACCCCACTCGCCGGCGTCCAGGAAGTCGCCCTCTTCCCCCCGATGACCGGCGGGTGAGAGTGAGGAGCGGTTCCGGCCTCCGGGCCGGAACGAGAAGCTCCGGTGGACCTCTTCGAACGACGAACGCCCCGTAGCGTGAGCGCAGGGCCGGACGAGGGGCGGTTGCCGCCTTCGGCCGGAACGGGACACTCCGCGCCCCGATTCGATCCGCGAACGGTGCGCGCCATGAGTGCGAACCGTACGCCCGGATCGCATCCCGCCGATGGTCGCGCCGCATCGTTCGACGCCGGCGACCTCGCCGCCTCCCGTATCGGATCTCGAACCAAGCGGCGCGGCGGAAAGCCCTCAAAACTGGTATTTTTGACGATATCGAGGGGACGGGTCCTCCGATTTAACGCTTCGTTCAGCATCCCCGGCCAGTGATTCCGTTCAGAGACCAACGGTTCTGAATCGGATGCGCGACCTTCTGGTGACCACCGCCGTGATCCTCGCCTTCTCGCTGCCGCCACTCGCCGTGGTGCTGTGGCCGAAGGAGGATGCGGCGGTTTTCGTCGCCGCGACGCCGGATGTCGCCGCGGTCGTCGGACGCGCCGGTGGCGCCGTGCTCGCACTCTCCGATGATCGGACCTCGGCGATCACCCGCGCCGTCGACGACGCATCCGGCTTCCGGGCCCGTCTGAAGGCCGCCGGCGCCCGTGTCGTGCTCGCCGCCCCGGACGATCTCGCCTGCCTCACTTCGCCCTCCACCCCCGTCGCCTCGCTGACCAGTCGGGAACAACAACGATGAACGAACTCGGCCTCCCCGAATTGCGCGTCACCTTCGCGCGGGCATTCGCAGTGGTTCTCCCCGTCCTGGCGCTCGCGGCGGTCGCCGCCGCCCTGACGAGCGGTCACAACCTGTTGCCGACCGCGATCCTCGGTGTCGTCTTCGCCGGCGCCGGTCTCGCTGCGATCCTCGCTTTCGGCCCGACCATGATCACCCGTCAGGTGACCTCGGCCGCCCTCATGGGTCTCGTCGCGCTGCTGGTGCTCGCCACCGCCGGCACCGCGTGGCAGATCGACATGCACATGGCCTTCTTCGCCGCCCTCGCGGTGGTGGCCGGTTGGTGCTGCTGGCAGTCGATCGTCGTCGGCGCAGGTGTCGTCGCCGTGCACCATCTGGTGCTGAACTTCGCCTATCCCTATGCCGTCTTCCCCGGCGGCGCCGACTTCTCCCGCGTCGTCCTCCACGCCGTCATCCTGATCTGGCAGGCGAGCGTCCTGATGTGGCTGACCAACCGCCTCGCCTCGTCGCTCGAGGCCTCCGCCGAAGCGACCCGCACCGCCGTCGCCGCCCACGAGGAGGCGACCCTCGCCGGCGACCGCGAGCGCGCCGCCGCCGGTGATCGCGAACAGCGCCGCGTCGCCGTCGATCGTGCCATCGCCGGGTTCGAGAGCCGCATCGCCCGGGTCATCGAAGATCTCGACCGCCGCGCCGGCGAGATGGACGGCACCGCCTCGCGCCTCGTCGCCCGTTCCAGCGCCGCCGAGCAGGAGAGCCGTCAGGCCGACGGCCTGTCCCGCGATGCCGCCTCCAACGTCGAGACCGTCGCCGCCGCCGCCGAAGAGCTGTCCGCCTCGATCACCGAGATCGCCCGTCAGATCGACCAGACCACCGAGGTCGTCGCCGCCGCCAACCGCGAGGCGGAAGCCGCCGATCGCGAGGTCGGCAGCCTGTCGACCGCCGTCGACAAGATCGGCGACGTGGTCAAGCTGATCCAGGACATCGCCGAACAGACCAACCTGCTCGCCCTCAACGCCACCATCGAGGCGGCGCGCGCCGGCGAACTCGGCAAGGGCTTCGCCGTCGTCGCCGCCGAAGTGAAGGGCCTCGCCACCCAGACCGGCAAGGCGACCGAGGAGATCGCCGGCCAGATCGCCGCGGTCCAGGCCTCGACCTCCACCGCCGTCGGCGCGATCGGCAAGATCGCCGGCCGCATGCGCGAGATCGACCAGTTCACCGGTGCGGTCGGCCGCGCCATCGACCAGCAGAACGGCGCCACCCGCGACATCGCCACCAACGTCGATCTCGCCGCCTCGGGTGTCCGTCGCGTGGTCGAAACCCTCGGATCCGTGGCCCAGGCGTCGACCGACACCGTCGCGGCGTCGGGCTCGGTTTCGGCCGGCTCCACCGCGCTCGGGAGCGCCACGGCCTCGATCCGCAAGGAGATCGAAGGCTTCCTGCGCGAGGTCCGCGCCGCCTGATCGCCACCGTCGGGGATTGGAAGACGTTCTTCCGCCGCCTATGCTCGCCGCCGCGCCCTCGGGTGCGGCGGTTCCGTTTTCGGGTCCGCGACACGAAACGAGCGATCCTCTATCGACGGGGATCCCGCCCGGAGACCTGCCGCATGAGCGACGGCGCACGCCCCTCGCCCCCCCTCACCGTCCGCGTCCAGCGCGAGCCCTTCGACGTCGCCGCCGAGACCGAACGGCTGACCGCCGGCCGCACCGACGTCGGCGCCGTCGTCACCTTCACCGGGCTCTGCCGGTCGGAGGGCGGCGAACTCGCCGCGCTGGAGCTCGAGCACTATCCCGGCATGGCCGAGGCCGAGATCTCCCGCACCGCCGAGGCCGCTCTCGCCCGTTGGCCGCTGCTCGGCGTCACCGCCATCCACCGCCACGGCCGCATCGAGCCGGGTGAACCGATCGTCCTGGTGATCACCACCTCGTCGCATCGCGTCGCCGCTTTCGAGGCGGCCGAATACCTGATGGACTTCCTCAAGACCCGCGCCCCCTTCTGGAAGAAGGAGGAGAAGATCGACGGCACCACCGGCGGCTGGGTCGACGCCCGCGATCACGACGACGCGGCGGCGGCGCGCTGGCAGAAGTGAGCGCCCGGAGACCTCGCGGCATGGCCATATCGCCCGCACTCCGCGCCGTCGCCTGCGGCGCCGTCGCCCTCCTCGCCTCGGCCGGCGCCGCCGCGGCGCTCGACACCGTGGCGGTGAGCGACGGCGTCTGGGCCCTGGTCGGCGACACCGGCCAGCGCTCGCCGGAGAACCTCGGCAACAACGCCACCTTCGGGGTGATCGTCACGCCGGAGGGTGTCGTCCTGATCGACCCCGGCGGCAGCCGGGAGGGTGCGGCCGCCCTCGACGCGGCGATCGGCCGGATCACCGAAAAGCCGGTGAAGATCGTCGTCGACACCGGCGGCCAGGACCACCGTTGGCTCGGCAACGGCTATTGGAAGGCCAAGGGCGCGCGGATCGTCGCCTCCACCGCCGCCGTCGCCGACCAGCACGCCCGCGGCGGCATGCAGATCGACGCCCTGAGAGACTTCCTCGGCGACCACCTCGCCGGCACCGAACCGGTCTTCGCCGACACCACCTTCGGGACCGAGACCACGCTGCGGCTCGGCGGCGTCGATCTCGTGCTCGGCGCGGTCGCACCGGCGCACACCCCCGGCGACCTCTTCGTCTGGCTTCCCGACCGCAAGGTGGTCTTCGCCGGCGACATCGTCTTCGTCGACCGCCTGCTCGGCGTCGGCCCGCAATCGAACTCCGCCGGTTGGGTCTCCGCCTTCGAGGCGATGGCGGCGCTCGCGCCCCTCCATGTCGTGCCGGGCCACGGCCGACCGACGACGCTGGCCGGCGCGAAGGCGGCGACGCTCGACTACCTCGTCGCCCTGCGCGGGCGCATCCGCGCCCTCCTCGACCGCGGCGGCGGCCTCGCCGAGGCACCGAAGGTCGATCAATCGGCCTTCGCCGGCTTGGCGCAGTTCGACGCCCTCGCCGCCCGCAACGCCTCGCAGGTCTACACCGAGATGGAAATGGAATGACCGTGCGTCAGCAGAAGATCAACCCAGCGCCTTAGCAATTGCCAAATGGATCTTCACGCACCCTTCTTTTGTTGGCGTCCTATTCCCCCTATGATATTGTTGATATATAATATTTCCATTACTGTCTTCATATTCAAAGTAGTACAATCCGATCTTATAAAGCCAATCCATCAGCTGAATATGCGTAATGCTTGGATTTTTCTTTGAAACTATCTTTGATATAGAATTAAATTTTTTAGAAAATTCTTCATAATTTAATTTTAATGAGCCGTCGAATTGCCTCGGAACAATTGACTTTACAATTTTTTCAAATTCAAGCATAGAATTACTCGGAATAAATGCACTAATTGCCGAGCGCACTTCATCCCATGCCTTCATGCTATACTGTCTTATTACGGCTCCATACTCTCGCGAGCTGAGCGTTATTTGATTTGGATACATTGCCTTGCAATGCTTAAAATACCTTACGATATCTCTTGGTTTACACCATGTATACTTCAGAAATTCTACCGCATCAACACCGTTTAAATAGGCTGAAAATAGTTGATCTTTTGTAATTATATTTCCAGACGTATCTTGGAAGCGTAGCCTAGCAAGTTCGAAAATCGGATGCTTGCTATCTACAGGATAGGTCTCCCAATTTATCTGTTCGCCGTATGACTCCACCGTTTGAACAATATCAGCGTAGCCAATTTCTGGTTGCTCAAGAAATTCACTGCGAACGCCAATATACATTGTAATATCAACCCCCTCTCTGATAAATCTCTCATTCAGATTCAGACAAGAGACAATTGTATCCCTGACCAGCGCAGCATCAGACGATACATGATCAGAATCTCTATAAGAAAAATGCAGCTCATCTATAAATATTCTAATTTTCACAGGATCTGCCTTGCACTTTCTAACTATTTCCGCAAGCAACTGGTCGTTACTCTTCTTCACATACAGCGCCGGATCAAAAGTAACACGCCCTTTCGACAGCTTCTTAATATCTACACCAGCCGAATTTACAATACTTGCAATCGAATCATAAGCTGCCCGAATTGAATCCGCCGCATTGCCACTTAGTATTTTAGACACTAGACTCTTATTTTCATCATCAGAAACATCAGCCTCGGATATTGCCCCCTTTACTGCAGATATTATAACAGACAGCAAAATTCTCTTGATTGTATGTAGGTAATATTTTGTTGTAAAAATCTTTTCTTCATCTATAAGTGGATTCGCAATACCAAAATCGTTTACGGAGAAAAGCTCCGCCTCGCGCAGAATGGTGTTCTTGAAAATTATGAACTCCGTAGCATACCCCTGCTTTATAGACCTATTTTCAAGATAACGTAGTACAGCTGTTTTTCCGGTTCCTTTTTGTCCAATAATTATAAACTTAGTCCCACTCTCAAACTGCTCAAAATTTGGCAGATCTAAATTAAAATACGATCTAATAAATACTGGATCTTGCTTACTCTTAAGAGCTTGCATATATTCGGCGTTGGCATCGGGTTCGCCAATGTCTATCTGGCCGTATGGCAGAAGTCCCATCGGACACCTCATCTGGCGCGTCGATTGAATGCGATTCGCAAAGCTAATCTAGGATAGCAAAGCACCCTGTTCCCGTGAAGGCCCCAAACAAACTCAACGAATGAGCGCAGGATTAATTGTTTTAACTCCTCAAAATAGCATCGCTCCCTGCAGCGTATAAGAAATATATATGTAATAAAAATTATAATACTTCTTATTAATTCAGTATATAAATAATGACTTAAGTAATTACTGAATATAGACGAACGAAAAGATCTGATTTTCATTCGCCGGCGTCGCCGACGCGGCTCACCGCGGCGTCAGCTTCTCCGCACCGATCGAGGTGCCGCCGGAATAGGTCCACACCCCGAGCCAGCCGTCGCCGTCCTTGCCGTAGACGGCGACGCCGGTGGAGTTGCCCGAGCGATAGGAGACGGCGAAGAAGTCGTCGTTGCCGACGGCGGTGCCGACGAACTTCTGTTTGCCGATCAGCCAGACGACCCGATAGGTCTCGCCGGTCGCCTCGATCGACGCCGTGCCGCGATAGCTGTTGCCGTCCGGCCCCTTGCCCTCGACGGAGTAGTCGCCGACCGGATCGGCGAGCGCCGCCGATGCGAGGAACGCCACGGCCGCGAGCGAACCGAGAATGGTCGAACCGATGAACTTCATGTCGCCCCCTCCGCCAAGAATGTGCGCCGGGGCGAGCGATCACCGGTTCGGCGATCCGATCCTCACTTCGGCTGCACGGCCTTCATGTAGTCCTCGAGCAGAGTGAGCGAAATCGTGCCCGGCGTGAAGCGCCAATCGGCGATTTCGGAGACCGGGGTGACTTCCGCCGCGGTGCCGGTGAGGAAGCATTCGGTGAAGTGATGCAGTTCCTCCGGGCGGATGCGCCGCTCGATCACTTCGTAGCCGCGCTTCTTGGCCAGCTCGATCACCGTCTGCCGGGTGATGCCCGAGAGGAAGCGATCGGCCAGCGGCGTGACGATCTTGCCCTCGTGGACGAAGAACACGTTGGCGCCGGTGGCCTCGGCGACGTAGCCCTCCCAGTCGAGCATCATCGCGTCGGCGTAGCCCTTCTTCTCCGCCGCGTGCTTGGAGATGGTGCAGATCATGTAGAGGCCGGCAGCCTTCGACTTCGACGGCGCGGTGCGCGGATCGGGGCGGCGATACTCGGCGAGGTCGAGGCGGATGCCCTTCATCCGCTCTTCCGGCTTGAAGTAGCTCGGCCACTCCCAGGCGGCGATGGCGACGTGAATGGTGTTCTGCTGCGCCGAGACGCCCATCATCTCCGAGCCGCGCCAGGCGACGGGACGCACGTAGGCGTCGACGAAGTTCATCTTCTTCAGCAGTTCCTCGCAGGCCGCGTCGAGCTCATCGACCGTCCACGGGATGTCGAAGCCGAGGATGCGGGCGCTCTCGTGCAGCCGCTCGTGATGGCGGCGCTGCTCGAAGACGACGCCGCCGTAGGCGCGCTGGCCCTCGAACACGCAGGAGCCGTAGTGCAGGCCGTGGGTCAGCACGTGCACCTTGGCGTCGCGCCAGTCGACGAATTCGCCGTCGAACCAGATCACGCCGTCGCGGTCGTCGAAGGTCAGGGCCATGGGGTCGCTCCACTCGTTCGCTGATCGTCACGTCGGGGATCTCGTCGCGCGGTCCCCGTTTCGCTTCCGTCTTCCCCGAAACCGGCGCCGGACGCAAGCGGGGAAGCGTCGGACCTTCCGGACCGATCCCCTTCGCGTCGCAAGAGCCCGAGCGGCGCCGTTCCTCCCGGATCTTTGTCCCACCGACTCCCTCTCCCCCTGCGGGAGAAGATGGCCGAAGGCAGGATGAGGGGTCAGGACCTCTCCATGAAGACCTGTGCCGGTGGTTCTCGCTCGACGGCCGCTTCGCGGCACCCCCTCATCCGCCCCTTCGGGGCGCCTTCTCCCGCGAGGGGAGAAGGGGAGACCGAGGCACTCCCGAAATGACGCGCGACGTGAAGTGGTGTTCAACCCCCCGCATCGCGGATCCTTTTTGCGTTGCGGCGTGTCCCTCGGTATTCTCGCGCCACTCGACGCGTCGGAGAGCCGACGGAAAGGACGAGGGACCCGCGAGCCGTCATGGCCGACCCGACCGTACGCGACAGATCCGCGATCACCGCCCGACGCACCCCGACGACACCCGCCGCGCCCGCCGCCGGTCCGGCGGCGCCGGAGACGCCGCAGGCCGCCTTTCTCGAGATGCTCGAGCTGTTCTTCTTCGCCTATCGCGACTTCGTCTCCGATCCCGACGTGATCCTGGCGAAATACGGCTTCGGCCGCGCCCATCACCGGGTGCTGCACTTCGTCGACCGCAATCCCGGCCTGTCGGTCGCCGAACTGCTCGACATCCTCAAGATCACCAAGCAGAGCCTCGCCCGCGTCCTCAAGGACCTGGTCGAGAGCGGCCACATCGAGAGCCGGCCCGGCTCGGTCGATCGCCGCCAGCGCCTGCTCTACGCCACCCCCACCGGCCGGGCCCTCGCCCGCTCCTTGGCGCTGCCGCAGATCGGTCGCATCGCCGCCGCCTTCCAGGCGCTCGGTCCCGACGGCGCCCGCCGCGCCCGCGACTTCCTGCGCCTGATGATCGACGCCGACGAGCGGCCGCGCGTCTCCCGCTACACCAATCGACCCGAAACGAGAGGAGGCGACGCGTGACCGACATCCCCACCCCCGTCCCCTCCGACGAGGCGCCGCATCTCCTCGTCGTCGACGACGACAACCGCATCCGCACCCTGATCTCCCGCTTCCTCGCCGAGAACGGCTTCCGTGTCACCATCGCGGCGTCCGCGGCGGAGGCGCGCAAGAAACTCGCCATCATCGATTTCGATCTCCTGGTGCTCGACGTCATGATGCCGGGCGAGAGCGGCATGGACTTCGCCGCCGACCTGCGCCGCACTTCGGCGGTGCCGATCCTCATGCTCACCGCCCGCTCCGAGACCGAGAGCCGCATCCGCGGCCTCGAGATCGGCGCCGACGACTACCTCTCCAAGCCCTTCGACCCGCGCGAACTGCTGCTGCGCATCGCCAACATCCTGAAGCGCGGCGGCCCGGCGCAACCCAAGGCCAAGACCGCCGAGATCCGCTTCGGCCCCTACGTCTGGCACGTCGATCGCGACGAACTCCGCCGCGACGACGAGGTCGTGCGCCTCACCGACAGCGAACTGCGCCTCATGCGCATGTTCGCCGAACGGCCGGGCGAGACCATCCCCCGCCACGAGATCGTCCAGGGCGAGAGCGCGCTCGGCGACCGCACCGCCGATGTCCAGATCAACCGGCTGCGCCGCAAGATCGAGACCGATCCCGCCAATCCCCTTCATCTGGTCACCGTGCGCGGCCAGGGCTACCGGTTGAAGACCGATCAGGCGGTGGGATGAGCGACCCCGGCGAGCGCCCCACGCCCCCTCAACGCGCCTTGCGCGACACGCCGATCATCCGCGTGCGTCTCGCCTGGCGCCGCTTCGCCCGCGCCATCGCCGAGCGCATGCCCAAGGGCCTCTACGGCCGCTCGCTGCTGATCGTCGTCCTGCCGATGCTGATCCTGCAGTCGGTGGTCGCCTACGTCTTCATGGAGCGCCACTGGGACCTCGTCACTCGCCGTCTGTCGGAGGCGCTGACCCGCGACATCGCCACGATCATCGCCGTGGTCGAGACCTATCCGCAGGACCCCGACTGGGACATCGTCACGCGCATCGCCCGGCGCGATCTCGGCATCCAGGTGTCGCTCCTGAAGGGCGAAGAACTGCCGCCGCCCGGGCCGAAACCGTTCTTCTCGCTGCTCGACACCGCGCTTTCCGACGAGATCGTCGCCCGCATCCATCGTCCCTTCTGGATCGACACCGTCGGCAATTCCGATCTCGTCGAGATCCGCATCGACATGGGGCAGGACGTGCTGCGCGTCATGGCCCGCCGCTCGCAGGCCTACGCCTCGAACTCGCACATCTTCCTCGTCTGGATGGTGACCACCTCGCTGGTGCTGCTGACCATCGCCATCCTCTTCCTGCGCAATCAGATCCGCCCGATCCAGCGGCTCGCCGACGCCGCCGAGGGCTTCGGCAAGGGTCACGCCGTCGGCGACTTCAAGCCGACCGGCGCCCGCGAGGTCCGCCGCGCCGGCGAGGCCTTCGCCGTCATGCGCCGCCGTATCGAGCGCCAGATCGACCAGCGCACCACCATGCTCGCCGGCGTCAGCCACGACCTCAGGACCGTGCTCACCCGCTTCCGCCTGCAGCTGGCGCTGCTGCCGCCGGGCGCCGAGATCGAGGCGCTCGAGGCCGACGTCGACGAGATGCAGGCGATGCTCGAGGCCTATCTCGCCTTCGCCCGCGGCGAGGGCGACGAGGAGGCGGTGGCGACCGACGTCGCCGAGACGCTGCGCTCGATCCAGGCCGAGGCCGACCGCGCCGGCTTCGAGGTGGCGCTGACCTTCGAGGGAGATTCCGTACTGACGGTGCGCCCCAACGCCTTCAAGCGCATGGTCGGCAATCTCGTCGGCAACGCCTGCCGCCACGGCGAACACGTGATGCTCTCCGGCCGCCACGCCGAGGGCTATCTCTTCGTCACCGTCGACGACGACGGCCCCGGCGTGCCGGAAGACGAACGCGACAACGTCTTTCGCCCGTTCTATCGCCTCGACGAGGCGCGCAACCAGGACGAGGGCGGCACCGGTCTGGGATTGGCCATCGCCCGCGACATCGCCCGCGGCCACGGCGGCGACATCACCCTCGACACCGCGCCCGCGGGCGGCCTCAGAGCGGTGGTGCGGATTCCGGGGTGATCGGCGTCAACGGCGTCGGCGTTCGGCGATGCGGCCGAGGGCGAAACCGCCGGCGACGATCTCGAGCCCGCCGATGGTGAGCCGCATACGGTGGACGATGGCTCCGTCGTCGCGGCGATCGATCTCGTCACGAAGGATCTCCACCCCGGGGCCGGTCAGGTCGACGAGATCGAAACCCTCGCATCTCGCCGCGACGGGACCGCGGTAGACGAGATCGACGTCGCGATAGCCGATGCCGAGATGGCCGGTGGTCACCCGCAGGACGAGGTCGCGGCGGGTGCGCGTGAGCCGGCGGACGATGCCGTCGTGGAGGCCGATCTCGGTGGCGAGGCGAAGCGGATCGCTCGGCTCGCCGAAGGTCGCGCCGAGATGGGCGAGGAGGCGCGCCGGAGCATCCTCGTCGCGGCCGCGTTCCCAAGCCGGCGTCAGGAACCGCATCCGGATCATGCCGGCGTTTCCGCCACCGGCCGGGTCGGCATGAACACGTGGCCGTTGAAGTGGAACACCCGGGTCCCCGCCTCGTCGAAACCTTCGTTGAGCGAGTTCACCACGCCCCACCCGGGACGGCTGGCGAAGGCCCGCGTCGACATGAAGGTGGTGCGATAGCGGATCGTCCGACCGGCGAGCACCGGCTTCGACCAGCGCATGGCGTCGAAGCCCGGCGACGGCCCGGCCACCGGCAGGTCTTCACCGCGCGCCTTCGCCTCGGCCATGACGCGGTTCTGATGGTCGATCCACAGCCGCATCCAGGCGCAGGCGACGTGCCACCCCGAGGCGGCGAGCCCGCCGAACAGCGAGGCCTTGCCGGCCTCCTCGTCGAGATGGAACGGCTGCGGGTCGAAATCGCGGGCGAAGTCGACGATCTCCTCGGCCGTGAAGGTCCAGGTGCCGAGCTCGATGATCTCGCCGGGGGTGAAGGCATCGAGATATCTCATGCCGCCTCTCGCCGTCCGATCATCAGGGTCGATTCCATCGTCATCACCAATTCGTCACGCTGATTGGTCACCTCGAAATGCCCCCGCACGAAGCCGAGCCTTGCGCGGCTCGCCGAGGTGCGCAATTCGGCGACGGTGAGCGCCGCGGTGATCGTGTCGCCGGGATGGACCGGCTTCTTCCACTTCAGGCTCTCGATGCCGGGAGACCCCAGCGACGCCGAGCCGAGGAGCAGGTTGTCGCAGAACAGCCGCATCACCAGCGAGCCGGTGTGCCACCCGGACGCCGACAGCCCGTGCAGCAGCGAGGCGTCGCCCGCCCCGTCCTCGAGATGCATCGGCTGCGGGTCCCATTTCGCCGCGAAAGCGACGATCTCCTCGCGCGTCACGGTGCGCGAGCCGAGGACGATGCTCTGCCCGACGTGAAAATCCTCGAACCACCGCGGGGTCGGGCCGCGGGGCGGTGTCTCGATATCGGTCATGGTAGGCTCGGCGTCTCCAGCGTTCCGACGGGATTCGACCCCATGTTCGATCAACTCCTCGCCCTCGACGCCTTCCTCGCCCCGAGGCTCATCCGCCCCTTCTATCTGATCGGCGCGGCGCTGGCTCTGCTCTGGGGGCTGAGCGGCTTTCTCGTCGGATTGGTGCTGCTCGTCCAGATCCCCTGGGCCGGGGTCTTCACCATCACCTTCTCGTTGCTCTCGGCACTGCTGCTCTTCCTCGGCGTCCGTCTCTTCGCCGAGGGGCTGGTGGCGACGCTGCGCATGCACACCCGCTTCGTCGGCGGCAACCCGCGCGATCCGATCCCGGAGTGAAAGAAGAAATTCGGCTTTCGGGTCCCCTTCCCCGTTCGCGAGGCGCGGCGCGGTTTCTCAGATCCCCGAACCCTCCGCCTCCTCGGTCGAGGCGCCGCGACGCCGGGTGAAGCGGCAGGCGAGACCACTCAGGCGCTCGGCCCGCGCCTGCCAGTCGCCGAGCCGATCCAGGGTCTCGTCGAGCGCCGCCATGGTCTTCGGCAGCCCCTCCTCCTCGTCGGCGAGGAAGACCGGCACGAGCCGGACGAGCGCGGCGGCGAGCGCCGGGGCGCGCAGCCGGCCGAGAAGCCCGGCGGTGGAGATGCCGGCGCTCTCCAGGAGCCACGACTGCGAGCCGCAGGACAGCCGCGCCAGATGGCAAGCCAGCACCGGATCGCGCCGCGCCGAACGCTCGAGCCCGGCGATGCCCGCGCGATAGGGAACCAGGAGGTCGAACCGCCGCATCAGCGCGTCGAACAACCGTTCGCGCCGCGGCTCTTCGGCGAGCGACGGGTCATCGGTCTCCAGCACCCCGACATCGATGCGGCGGCAGAAACTCGCGAGGATCGCGAAGGGGCCGTCGTAGGCCTTGCGCAAGGTCGCCAGATCGAAGCCGGCGCGCTCGGCGATTTCGGCGAGGCGGATGTCGAGAAACGGCTTCTCGGCGGCGATCGCCAGAAGGGCATCCTCGATCTTCTGCTCGACCTTCTTCGTCGCCATGACGGCCTCCGTGGATCGCGCCGCCACCATATTCCCGACGCGCGCGAGATTCCAGCCGGGGTCCCGCGACGAAAAAGGCCGCACGAAGCGGCCTTTCTCACGCGATCCGAGGAAATCGGCTCAATCGAACAGGCTCGACACCGACTTCTCCTGCGCCGTGCGGGCGATGGCTTCGCCGAGCAGCGGCGCGACGGAGAGGACGCGGATGTTCGAAGCGGCCTTGATCGCCTCGGTCGGCTGGATCGAATCGGTGATCACCAGTTCCTTCAGCGCCGAGGCGGAGATGCGGGTCACCGCGCCGCCGGACAGTACGCCGTGGGTGCAGTAGGCCGAGACGTCCTTGGCGCCGCGGGCGAGCAGCGCTTCCGCCGCGTTGCACAGCGTGCCGCCGGAATCGATGATGTCGTCGACCAGGATGCAGGAGCGGCCCGAGACGTCGCCGATGACGTTCATCACCTCCGATTCGCCCGGCCGTTCGCGCCGCTTGTCGACGATGGCGAGCGACGCGTCGATGCGCTTGGCCAGCGCCCGGGCGCGCACCACGCCGCCGACGTCGGGCGACACCACCATGACGGTGCCCGGCGCGTAGCGCTCCTTGATGTCGCGCATCATCACCGGGGCGGCGTAGAGGTTGTCGGTCGGGATGTCGAAGAAGCCCTGGATCTGACCGGCGTGGAGATCGATGGTCAGCACCCGGTCGGCGCCGGCGCGGGTGATCAGATTGGCGACGAGCTTGGCCGAGATCGGCGTCCGCGGGCCGGGCTTACGGTCCTGACGGGCATAGCCGAAATAGGGCAGCACCGCGGTGATGCGCTTGGCCGACGACCGACGCAGCGCGTCGATCATGATCAGGAGCTCCATCAGGTGGTCGTTGGCCGGATAGGAGGTCGACTGCAGGACGAAGGTGTCCTCGCCGCGCACGTTCTCCTGGATCTCGACGAAGATCTCCTGGTCGGCGAAGCGACGCACCAGGCAGCTCGACAGCGGGATCTCGAGATACTTGGTGATGGCGTCGGCCAGGGCCCGGTTGGAATTGCCGCAGACGAGCTTCATCGTGAGCCTCTCGAAGAGGGACCGGCTCCGGGCGTCGGCCGGAGACCGGAAAAGGCGATCGGCGCCACCGGTGGGCGCCGCGGATGGCGGGCCTTTTATCAAGCCCGTTCAATTCCGTAAACCGACGATCTCGCACCCGCGGCATCGCCGGCGGAACCGCCGCGATCTCGATTCCGACCGCATGAAGTTCCGCCCTGTCCGGAACTTCATGGGCGAAGGCGAGCCCGAACGGGCGTCGGCCGGTCGGACCGTGGCGCTCACGCGATCCGGACCGGATGGCGTGAGCCCCGATTCACGTCGCGGCGCGGGTCAACCACGCCTTGATGGCGCGCGCCGCACTGACCGCCAGACGTTCCTGGACGTCGGTGTCCACCCGCCCCCAGGGATCGCCGTCGCTGTTCTTGGCGAGCTCCTGGCCGACGATGCGATGCACCCGCTTCCCCGACGCGTCGAAGATCTCGTAGGTGTAGATCACCGTCGTCGCCGTCTCGTGGCCGAGAGCGACGAAATGTCCCTGGACGCGGTAGGTCGCCGGCTCGTCGAGACGATGCACGATCTCGATGCCCATCGCTTTCGCCCGATCGCGGAAGCGATGATAGATCCCGTCCGCGGTGGTCACCGGAACGCCGGTGTAGGGCAGCATCTGCACCGAGACGTGGCCGACCGGCGGCGCGGAAGCGAGCGGCGGCACCCGGGTGCGGCCCGAGATCAACGATCCCGAACCTCCGAGCCCGCTCTCTTCCACACAGGCGGAAAGGAACCCGACGGCGAGCGCGGCGACGCCTGCTCGCATCAGGAACGACCGGCGGCCGAGGGAAACGTCGGATCGGGACATGGAGGCGCGGCCCTGCGTGTGCGTCACGGGTGTCTCGTGTCTAGCCGAGAACGGGGCGGCGGTCGAGACGTCGCCGCGTCCCACCTCACCGTGTCGCGGCGAGCGCGATCGCCGAAACGAGCCGGCCGTAGTCGGGTTCGGCGCGATGCGTGGTGCGGCGATAGGAGAAGAAGCGGTCTTCGTCGCCGTAGGTGCACAAGGCCAGGTTCTCCGCCCGGCCGACGCCGGCGCGCTCCAGCCGCATGACGATGAAGGCCGGCAGATCGAACATGGCGTGGCCCGGCCGCGGCGACGGGCGGAAGAAGCGGGCGTGGTCCGCATCCTCGCCGACGAAACGCGCGACGAATTCCGGTCCGACCTCGTAGGCCTCGGACGAAATCGTCGGCCCGAGCACCGCGACGATGTCGGAGCGCACCGCTCCCAACCCTTCCATGGCGGCGATCGTCGCCTCGATCACCCCGCCGATCGCCCCCTTCCAGCCGGCATGCGCCGCGCCGACCGCCCGGCCGCCGGCGTCGGCGAAGAGGATCGGGCCGCAGTCGGCCGTCGCCACCCCGACGGCGAGGCCGGGGCGCGCCGTGACCACCGCGTCGGCATGCGGCCCCTCGCCGTGCGGCCACGGCTCCTCGACCACCACCACGTCGGGCGAATGCACCTGATAGGGCATGGCCAGCGCGTGATCCTCGACCCCGAGGGCACGGGCGACGCGGGCGCGATTCTCGATCACCGCATCGCGCAGATCGGACGAGCCGAGGCCGACGTTGAGGCTGGCATAGAGCCCCTCCGATACGCCGCCGTCGCGGGTGAAGAAGCCGTGGGCGATGCCGGGAAGGGCGGAAAGAGCATTGGAGCGGATCACGGCGCGGCGGGTCCCGAAGCGAGAGGAAAGCCGGGGGGCACGACGCCCGGCGGGGTGACGGCGAGAACCTTGAAGAGCGAGCCCATCTCCTCCGGCCCGACGAGGCGGGAGACCTGCGAGACGATCTCGGCGCGCGCCGCCTCGTCCTTGTCGGCGCCGAGACGGCCCGCCCGTTCGGCGAGCCCCAGGGCCAGCAGGAAGTCGCCCTGCTCGATCGGTCCGTGCGCCGCGGCGCCGGCACGGGTCGCGGCGGCGGCGAGGGCGGTGAAGTCGACGTGGGCCGTCAGGTCCGCCTCGCCCGGCCGGCCGAGCGGATCGACGTAGGTGTGGGCGCGGATCGCCTGGAACGTGTCGCCGAAGGCGGGGCCGGCATAGCCGTAGTCGACGGCGACGACGAGGCCACGCTCGGCGACGACCCGCTTCGCCAGCGCCGTCATGATCTCGACGCCGACCGGCGAGATCTCGACGATCGAACCCTCTTCCGGTCGCCCGGCACGCGGCGACACGGCATCGGTCGGCAGCGTCGTCGGGCCGAGACCGAAGGCGAGCCCTCCGGTCTCGTCGAGGCCGACGACGCGCTCGTGCCAGCGGCCGTCGCGCAATTCGAACTGGCGGATCGGCAGGGCGTCGAAGAATTCGTTGGCGACCACCAGCAGCGGACCGTCCGGCAGGGTGTCGAGCCGGTCGTGCCACGTCGGTTTCAGCGACTGGTTCGCCAGCGTCGCCGCCTGCTTGGCCCGCAGACGCGGGCTCGTCTCGACCAGATGCAGCCGCGCCGCGGCGAGGAAGGCCGGAACCCGCCGGGCGACCCGCAGGAGATCCGCCATCAGTGTGCCCCGGCCGGGACCGAATTCGACGAGATTGAACGGCGCCGGCCGGCCGAGCCGCTCCCAGGTCTCCACCACGAAGGCGCCGATCATCTCGCCGAACATCTGCGAGACCTCCGGCGCGGTGACGAAATCGCCCGCCTGCCCGAAGGGTTCGCGCGCCATGTAGTAGCCGTGCTCGGGATCGCCGAGGCACAGCGCCATATAGTCGAAGACCGGCAACGGCCCGTTCAGCCGGACGAGCGCCCGAATGCGGTGCTCGAGCGGCGTCGGGCTCATGGGGCGCGGCTCCCGTCGCCGGTGTGGGCGGTGCTGCGCCGGGCCCTTGCGCTCGCCCAGACGAAGAGGGCGAGGCCGGCGGCGATCATCGGCAGCGACAGGATCTGCCCCATGGTGATGCCGCCCGCGAGGTAACCGACCTGGACGTCCGGTTCGCGGAAGAACTCGACGACGAAGCGGGCGAGGCCATAGCCCATGGCGAAGACACCAGCGAGCGCCCCCGGCTTCTTGAAGATCTCGGAGCGATGGACGAGGTGGGCGACGACGGCGAAGAGCACGACGCCTTCCAACGCCGCCTCGTAGAGCTGGCTCGGATGGCGCGGGTCCGGCCCGGCGAAGGGAAAGACCATGCCCCAGGCGACGTCGGTGGTGCGCCCCCACAGCTCGCCGTTGATGAAATTCGCCAACCGCCCGAAGAACAGGCCGATCGGCGCCGCCGCGGCGAAGAGATCGAAGAGCGTCAGGAACGAGAAGTCGCGCCGGCGCGCGAAGATCAGCATCACCACGATCGAGCCGAGGAGGCCGCCGTGGAAGGCCATGCCGCCCTTCCACAATTGGACGATCTCGGTCGGATGCTCGAGGTAGTGGCCGAGATTGTAGAAGAGCACGTAGCCGATGCGCCCGCCGAGCACGATGCCCAGCGTCGCCCACAGCACGAAGTCGTCGAGTTCCGCCGCCGTCGGCCGATCGACCGCCCCCCACAGCCGCGGGCTGTCGACGAGGCGGCGCAGATACCACCAGCCGATCAGGATACCGGCGATGTAGGCGAGCGCGTACCAGCGGATGGCGAGGGGGCCGAACTGGATCGCGATCGGATCGATCGCCGGGAACGGCAGAGCGAAGAGCGGCATGGGAGACGAGATCTCGGCGATGGAACGACGCTGCGGACGAATGTCCGGCGACAGTGGGGGGCGCGGCTTCACCCGTCAAGCGGAGCACCGTGACGGGCGCGCGAACACGACCACCCGATCGCGGCGAGGATGGGGCGGCGCCCTGCCCCTTGCGGGCGGCGGCGCCACACCCCATAACCACCATCGAGAGGGGCGGCCCGCCGCCCGGTCCCTCGAGACGGGAACGATGCCATGACCCAGACGTCCAACCGCTTCCTCGACGACATCGCCAAGCTCGTCACCGACGCCGCCGGCATGGCCCAGGGCGTCGCCAAGGAAGTCGAGACCGCCTTCAAGTCCCGTGCCGAGGGCTTCGTCGCCGACATGGACCTGGTCAAGCGCGAAGACTTCGAAGTGCTGCGCGACATGGCCGCCAAAGCGCGCGAAGAGAACGAACGCCTCGCCGCGCGCATCGCCGCGCTCGAGGAGCGCCTCGCCCGCCTCGAAGGCGGCAAGAGCGCTCTCGGCGAGACGCTGATCGCCGGCGATCCCTCCGGTCCCGCCGTCGGCTGAGCCCGCATGGACCGCATCCTCGTCTCCGCCTGCCTCGTCGGCTGGCCGGTCCGCTGGGACGGCGGCGCCAAGACCCTGCATCATCCGCTGATCGCCGAATGGGCCGCCGAGGGACGGCTCGTCCCGCTCTGCCCGGAAACCGCCGGCGGCCTCGCCGTGCCGCGGCCCGCCGCCGAGATCGAGACCGGGGCCGACGCCGCCGCGGTGCTCGCCGGGAAGGGCCGGATCGTCGATGCCGAGGGCCACGATCACGGCCCGGCCTTTCGCGAAGGCGCCCGCATCGCCACGGCGACCGCCCGGGTGCGCCGCTGTCGCTTCGCGCTTCTGACCGAGGGAAGCCCCTCCTGCGGCGTCGACCTCGTCGCCGACGGGTCGTTCTCCGGCCGACGCCGGGCCGGCGAAGGCGTCACCGCCGCGGCGCTGAGAGCCGCCGGCGTCGAAGTCTTCTCGACGAACGACATCGAAAAACTCGCCGAGCGGCTGGCCGCGGAGGCCGGCGACGCCTCGACCGCGAAGTGATTCGTCCACATTTTTCGTGACTTGCCCACCATTGCACGGTCGCGTCGGATCTCTCGCTTCCTATACTGGGGCAAGAGAGATTCGCGTCCCCGGGAGCGAGTATCGCCCCGATTGAAACTCCTTCGCGTTCCCCCTCGATCCGGCGTTCTTCGTTCGTCGTTGCGGTTCGATGGTTCCCCGGAACGGTCTTCGTCCCGATCCCGTCGGGTCGTCCGGTCCGGATCTCGTGCGGAGCAGGTTGCGCTCGTTCGGCCCGATGCGGCCGGATCGCGACGGGCTCCGCGCACCGCGTATCCCCGTGTCCGGTCTCCCTCACACGCGAGGACCCGCTCGATGAGCCTGATCGAATTGGAAGCCGAACGTCACTCCAATCCCGTCGACGTGATCGAACACGTCGCCGCGCTCGAGGACTGGGTGTTCGAGCGCTCCGGCGACGACGAGATCACCGTTTCGATCAAGGGACGCTGGTGCGACTACCACGTCTCCTTCTCCTGGATGGTGGACGTCGAGGCGCTGCACCTGGCCTGTGCCTTCGACCTCAAGGTCACCGACGCCCGCCGCGCCGAAGTGATGCGGCTGCTCACCCTCGTCAACGAACAGATGTGGCTCGGCCATTTCGATCTGTGGTCGGGCGAGGGCGTGGTGATGTATCGTCACGCCCATCTTCTGGCCGGCGGGGCGGAGCCCTCGGCGCGGCAGGTCGACGCCATGCTGACCGCCGCGATCGAGTCCTGCGACCGCTACTATCAGGCCTTCCAGTTCGTCGTCTGGGCCGGCAAGTCGGCTCAGGAGGCGCTGGAGGGCGCGATGTTCGAAACGGTGGGACGGGCATGACCATCGATCTTCGCGACGCGACGCCGCTGGTGCTGATCGGCGCCGGCAAGATGGGTGGCGCCATGCTCACCGGCTGGCTCGACCGCGGCCTGCCCGCCGACGGCGTGGTGGTGATCGAGCCGCACGCCTCCGACGAACTGAAAGCGCTCGCCGCGGCGCGCGGCATCCGCCTGGAGAGCGCCGCCCCGACCGGCCTCGTGGCGCGGATCATGGTGGTGGCGGTCAAGCCGCAGGTGCTCGACGCGGTGCTGCCGCCGCTCGCCTCGCTGGTCGGTGCCGAAACCGTGGTCGTCTCGGTGGTGGCCGGCAAGACCGTCGCCGCCTTCGAGCGCGGCCTCGGCGCGCACCGAATCGTCCGCACCATCCCCAATACGCCGTCGCAGGTCGGCCGCGGCATCACCGCGGCTCACGCCGTCGCCGCCGTGCCGGCGCCCGATCGCGACCTCGTCTCGGTGCTGCTCGCCACCCTCGGCCGGCTCGAATGGGTCGACAGCGAGGACCTGATCGACGTCGCCACCGCGGTGTCGGGCTCGGGCCCGGCCTACGTCTTCCACATGGTCGAGGCGCTCGCCGCGGCGGGCGCGGCCGCCGGCCTCGAACCGGCGCTCGCCGCCCGTCTCGCCCGCGCCACGGTCGAGGGCGCCGGCGAACTCCTGTGGCGCTCGCCCGACGAGCCCGAGACGCTGAGGAAGAACGTCACCTCGCCGGGCGGCACCACCGCCGCCGCACTCGCCGTGCTGATGGGCGAAGACGGGCTGACGAAGCTGATGACCGAAGCGGTCGCCGCCGCGGCGAAGCGGTCACGCGAACTCGCCGGCTGACACCCCGCGTTCGGACGCGCCTCTCAACCCGCCGCGAACTTCGCCGCCAGTTCGGCGTCGATCGCCCGGGCGCGCGCCGTGGCCGGACGGGCTTCTATGCGGGCGACGTAGTCGGCGACGACGGCGGCGTCGGGCGCCATGCCGAAGCGGGTGAGCCAACCGAGCGCCGGCCCCCACAACCCGTCTGCGACCGTGAAACGCTCGCCGAGGAACCACGGTCCCTCCTCGAGCCGGGCGACGATCGCCGCCATGACGTCGTCGAACGACCCGTAGCCGGCCATGCTCTTGGGCGGATCGGGCCACTTCATCGCCTTCTGCAACACCGCCGGCTCGACGCAGTTGCCGTAGAAGAACAGCCAGCGCAGCAAGGACCCGCGCAGCGGATCGCCCGGCGGCGGGGTCAGGCCGGTCTCGGGAAAGAGATCGCCGAGATAGAGGGTGACGGCGCCGAGTTCGGTGACCACCGTCTCGCCGTGGCGGATCGCCGGCACCTTGCCCATCGGGTTCAGCGCCAGATAGTCCGGCGACTTGTGATCCTCCCGCTCCAGCGACAGCGGATGGAGGTCGTAAGGAACGCCCAACTCCTCGAGCAGATGGAGCGTGCAGCTCGATCGCGTATCGGGCGCATGGAAGAAGGTGATGGTGCGATCGGTCACGGTGCGGGTCCTCGCCGGCTGTGGGCTCGCGACCACTATCGAACATAACAGGAACATGCGCAAGCACCGAGCGGCGTCTCCCCGCACACGCGGCGCAGAATTCCGCCGTGGCCGGCCGAAATCCTTGCGCTTCGTCCCCCTCGGTGCTAGAGACCCGCCCGTTCCCACACGCCGACACCCCTGGAGGCAACGTGAGGGACGGCCTTCGTCGCATCGGATGATGCCGCGGCGGTCGAGCGAGGGCCGGAGATCCGGCCCTTTTCATTCGAATTCACCTATGAGGTACACCCATGAGCCGTCAGTCCTACGAGATCGAGGCCACGGTGCGTGAACGGGTCGGCAAGGGGGCCGCTCGTGAGCTGCGTCGTGAGTCCAGCGTGCCCGCCGTCATCTACGGCGACAAGAAGCCCCCCCTGGCGATCGCCCTCTCCTTCAAGGAGGCGGACAAGCGTCTGCGCGCCGGCGGCTTCCTGACCACCGTCGCCACCGTCGTCGTCGGCGGTGAGAAGATCCGGGTGATCCCCAAGGATTACCACATGCACCCGGTCAAGGACACGCTGACCCACGTCGACTTCCTGCGCATCTCCGACGAGACCGTCGTCACCGTCTTCGTGCCGGTGCATGCGGTCAACCAGGAGAAGTCGGTCGGTCTGAAGCGCGGTGGCGCGCTGTCGATCGTCCACCACGAGGTCGAGTGCCAGTGTCGCGCCGACTCCATCCCGGAGTCGATCGACGTCGACGTCTCGGCCCTCAACATCGGTGGCTCGGTCCACATCGAGGACGTCGAGCTACCGGAAGGCGTCAAGCCGGTGATCCACGAGAAGAACTACACCGTTCTCTCGATCACCGCGCCGGTCGGCTTCACCGAGACGGCCGAGGCCGCCGCGCCGGCCACGGCCTGAGCGGTTTCCTGACCGGAGGCGTCGATGCTGCTCTTCGTGGGGCTCGGCAATCCCGGTCCGGAATACGCCCTCAATCGGCACAACATCGGATTCATGGCGGTGGACGTGATCGTCCGCCGCCATTCCTTTTCGCCCTGGCGGGGGAAGTTCCACGGTGAGGTCTCGGAAGGCACCATCGCCGGCGAGAAGGTCGTTGCGCTGAAGCCGATGACCTACATGAACGACAGCGGCCGCTCGGTCGCCGCCTGCGCCGCCTTCTACAAGATCGAGCCGAAGGATTTCGTCGTCTTCCACGACGAACTCGACCTCGACCCCGGTCGCCTCAAGGTCAAGATCGGCGGCGGCCACGCCGGCCACAATGGCCTGCGCTCGATCCAGGCCCATCTCGGCCCCGACTTCCGCCGCGTGCGGATGGGCATCGGCCATCCCGGCGTGAAGGAACGCGTCACCGGATGGGTGCTCGGCAACTTCGCCAAGGTCGACCGCGATTGGCTGATCCCCCTCCTCGACGATCTCGCCGAAGCAGCGCCGAAACTGATCGAGCGCGACGACGTCGGCTTCATGAACCTCGTCTCGGGGGCCAAGCCGCAGACCGAAGCGAAGCCCGAAAAGCCGCGCGCCGCGGCTCCGGCCGCGCCGATCGGCCCGACCGAGACCGCGAAAAATGCCATGGCCGAGACGCTGAGACGGCTCCTGGCGCAGAAGAAGCGCTGAAACCGCCTCGTTTCGAGCGAACTTCGCACCGCTTCGTCTTGTCACGGCGGCCTTCGATCTCTATCTTGACGACATCGGACTTGGCCGGACCCCGGGCTCTTTCGCCCGGACACAGTTTTCGGGCCAGCTCGACAGATCTCACCAAATTCGACCGACCCGAGCGACCGCCCTCCGCGTTCGTTCGACGACGCACGAGCTACGAAAAGGAAATCCACATGCCCGTCGGAACCGTCAAGTTCTTCAACGAAACCAAGGGTTACGGTTTCATTCAGCCGGAGGACGGCTCCAAGGACGTGTTCGTCCACATCTCCGCCGTCGAGCGCTCCGGCATGCGCACCCTGACGGAAGGCCAGAAGGTCTCCTTCGAGATCGAAATGGACCGCCGCTCGGGCAAGTCGGCGGCTGCCAACCTCGCCGCCGTCTGAGCCGAGAAAACACGATCACGAGCCGGATTCTCGGGGTCTTCCCGGTTTCCGGCTCGTCGCATTTCGGCTATATGGCCTGCAACCGCACGGAAGTCGCGAAACGGATTCGTCGAATGGCCAAGGAAGAACTCATCCAATTCGAGGGGCTGGTGCTCGAGATTCTGCCGGATGCGCGTTTCCGCGTCCGCCTCGAGAACGGTCACGAGATCATCGCCTACACCGCGGGCAAGATGAAGAAGAACCGCATCAAGACGCTCGCGGGCGACCGCGTCACCGTCGAGATGTCGCCGTACGACCTCGAGAAGGGCCGTCTCGTCTTCCGTCATCGCGAAGCCCGTCCGGATGGCGCGCCGCCGCCGCCGCGTCCGGGTGGCGGACAGTTCCGCCGTCGCTGATCGGCGTTTCGTGAGACGTTGCCGACGCCCCCGGCGGAGATCCCGCGCGGGGGCTTCGCCTTGAAAGATCGAGGATTCCATGGGTTTCAAATGCGGCATCGTCGGCCTGCCCAACGTCGGCAAGTCGACGCTCTTCAACGCCCTGACCCGCACCGCCGCCGCCCAGGCGGCCAACTACCCCTTCTGCACCATCGAGCCGAACACCGGCGAGGTGGGCGTGCCCGACCCGCGCCTCCAGAAGATCGCGGCGATCGGCAAGTCGGCGCAGATCGTGCCGACCCGCATCACCTTCGTCGACATCGCCGGTCTGGTGCGCGGCGCCTCCAAGGGTGAAGGCCTCGGCAACCAGTTCCTCGCCAACATCCGCGAGGTCGACGCCGTCGTCCACGTGCTGCGCTGCTTCGAGGACGGCGACGTCACCCACGTCGAGGGCCGCGTCGATCCGGTGGCCGACGCCGAGACGGTCGAGACCGAACTGATGCTCGCCGACCTCGACAGCCTGGAGCGCCGCGTCGTCGCCACCCGCAAGAAGGCGGCCGGCGGCGATCGCGAGTCCAAGCACGTCCTGCCGATCATGGAGCAGGCGCTGGAGCTCCTCCAGAACGGCAAGCCGGTGCGGATGATGGAGGTCTCCCACGAGGACCGGCTGCTGTTCGACGGGCTGATGCTGCTGACCTCGAAGCCGGTGCTCTACGTCTGCAACGTCGAGGAGGCCTCGGCCGCTTCCGGCAACGCCCATTCGGCGCGCGTCGAGGCGATGGCGAAGGCGCAAGGCGCCAAGTCGGTCGTCATCTCGGCGGCGATCGAGGCGGAGGTCGCCCAGCTCTCCGACGAGGAGGAGATGGAGTTCCTGGAGGGCATGGGCCTGCACGAGCCCGGCCTCGACCGGCTGATCCGCGCCGGCTACGAGCTCCTCGGCCTCATCACCTACTTCACCGTCGGCCCGAAGGAGGCGCGCGCCTGGACCATCGTCAAGGGCACCAAGGCCCCGGGCGCGGCCGGCGTCATCCACTCCGACTTCGAGCGTGGCTTCATCCGTGCCCAGACCATCGCCTACGACGACTATGTCGGGCTCGGCGGTGAAGCGGCGGCCAAGGAGGCCGGCAAGGCGCGCGACGAAGGCAAGGAATACGTCGTCCAGGACGGCGACATCATGCTCTTCAAGTTCAACGCCTGAGCGATACCAGGCCGGCCCGTTCGGCGGGCCTCGGCGTCTCGGAAGCCCGCCCCACCGGCGGGCTTCTTCGTTTTCGCGCCGTCGACCGAGACCCTTCCCGCCTCGGCCGTGGGCCTCGGCACCGCCGACCTCGCCGAGCCCCACCGGGGCTCGTCGTCCCGCTGCGCGGAACCGCCCTGCCCGACCGTGAGACGGTCGGGCCTTCGCCGTTCGAAACGCTCTGCCGGAGTTTCGTCCCGGCCCGAGTGCCGGGACCACTCCCACCCCGCCTCGGCCGTGGGCCTCGGCACCGCCGACCTCGCCGAGCCCCACCGGGGCTCGTCGTTCCGCTGCGCGGAACCGCCCTGCCCGACCGTGAGACGGTCGGGCCTTCGTCGTTCGAAACGCTCTGCCGGAGTTTCGTCCCGGCCCTCGGGCCGGGACCGATCCCACCCCGCCTCGGCCGTAGGCCTCGGCACTGCCGACCTCGCCGAGCCCCACCGGGGCTTGTCGTTCCGCTGCGCGGAACCGGTCGTCAGTCCTTCGCGCGCTCGACGTAGGAGCCGTCGGCGGTCATCACCACCACGCGGGTGCCGATGCCGACATGCGGCGGGACGGCGGTCTTGACGCCGTTCGACAGCATCGCCGGCTTGTAGGACGACGAGGCGGTCTGGCCCTTGGTCACCGGCTCGGTGTCGACGATCTCCAGCGTGACGCGCGCCGGCAGTTCGATCGACACCGGAACGTCCTGGTAGACCGCAACCTGGCACTCCATGTCTTCGACGAGATAAGCGGCCATGTCGCCCACGACGTCTTTGGAAACCACGATCTGATCGTAGGTCTCCTTGTTCATGAAATGGAAGCCTTCGTCGTCGTTGTAGAGATAGGCGTAGGCGCGCTCGTCGAGCATGGCGCGCTCGACCTGCTCGGTGGTCTTCCAGCGCTCCGACACCTTCACGCCGTCGGAGATGCGGCGCATGTCCACCTGCGTGGTGGGAGTGCCCTTGCCGGGATGGAAGCTTTCGGCCGAGAGAACGACATAGAGCTTGCCGTCCATTTCGACGACGTTGCCCTTGCGGAGATTCTGCGCATTGACTCTCATGGATCCCGGACCTCTCACGGCAATGGAAATGGGTCGCGCCGGCCCCGAGGGTCGCGCGTGGTCGGGTCTCCTCTCTCACTTCTGGCGTCATAAGGAAAGCGAAAAGTCATGAAAACCGCCACGCCCTGGTGGGATCCGGCCTCCCACGCCGACCGACGCCCGCTCCTTCTCGCCCGCAATCGGGTGAAATCGGCGATCCGCCGCTGGTTCGAAGACGACGGATTCACCGAGGTCGAGGCCACCTGCCTGCAGGTCTCCCCCGGCAACGAGACCCATCTCCACGCCCTCGGCGTCTGGGTCACCGGCGACGACGGCGAGCGGCGCCGGCGCTGGCTCCACACCTCGCCCGAATTCGCCATGAAGAAGCTGGTGGCCGCCGGCGAGACGAAGATCTACGATTTCGCCCGCGTCTGGCGAAACCGCGAGGGCGGCCCGACCCACGCCACCGAGTTCACCATGCTCGAATGGTACCGCGTCGGCGCGCCCTACGAGGTGCTGATGGCGGATTGCGCCACTCTCCTCGCCCGCACCGCCGAGACGGTCGGCGCCACGCAATTCACCCACCGCGCCCGCAGCTGCGATCCCTTCGTGCCGCCCGAGCGCCTCACCGTCGCCGACGCCTTCACCGCCCACGCCGGCATCGACCTCCTCGCCACCCTGCCCGCCGATCCGACCGCCGAACCGGACCACGACGCCCTCGCCGCCGCCGCGACGGCGCGCGGCATCCACGTCGCCGACGACGACGGCTGGTCCGACGTCTTCTCCCGCATCCTCGCCGAGAAGATCGAGCCTGTGCTCGGCGACGGCCGCGCCGTGATCCTCTGCGAGTATCCTTCGCGCGAGGCCGCCCTGGCGCGGCCCTGCGCCCACGATCCCCGCGTCGCCGAACGCTTCGAACTGTGGGCCTGCGGCGTCGAACTCGCCAACGCCTTCGGCGAACTCACCGACCCGGCCGAACAGCGCCGCCGTTTCAGTATCGAGATGGACGCCAAGGAACGCATCTACGGCGAGCGCTACCCGATCGACGAGGACTTCCTCGCCGCCTTGCGGCTGATGCCGCCGACCAGCGGCATCGCCCTCGGCTTCGATCGGCTGGTGATGCTGGCGCTCGGCGCCCCGCGCCTCTCCGACGTGATGTGGACGCCCGAAGCGTGAGCGAGAGGCGCCCCGGCGTCCGCCGCTTCGGCGCGGCGTCCGGCGGCGCGCGCCCGTTCGACTGTAATAGTATCCGCCTCCGTCTCGGGCCATTCTCCCGCGCCCGAGAGACGACGAGGACCGGATGAGCGGCGACCACCACCACGACCACGCGGTACACGACCACGCGGCACACGATCACCACCACGATGACGCCGCCCCCGGCCGCGGCCACGCCCATCACGATCACGACCACGGGCACGGCCACGATCACGGGCATTCCCACGCCCATCACGGTCATTCCCATGCGCCGGCCGACTTCGGCCGCGCCTTCCTCGTCGGCATCGTGCTCAACACCGGCTTCGTGATCGTCGAAGCCGCCTTCGGCCTCTGGGGCAACTCGATGGCGCTCCTCGCCGACGCCGGTCACAATCTCTCCGACGTGCTGGCGCTGATCGTCGCCTGGGTGGCGGCGCGCGCCTCGGCGCGTCCGCCGAGCCCGCGCTTCACCTATGGCCTCGCCGGCACCTCGATCCTCGCGGCGCTGTTCAACGCCGTCTTCCTGCTGGTCGCCGTCGGCGCCATCGCGCTGGAAGCGGTGCAGCGCCTCTTCGCCCCCGAGCCGGTCGCCGGCCTCACCATGGTGGTGGTCGCCGGCATCGGCATCGCCATCAACGGCGCCACGGCGATGCTCTTCCACCGCGGCCACGGCGACGATCTCAACATCCGTGGCGTCTACCTGCACATGCTGACCGACGCGGCGATCTCCGCCGGCGTCGTGATCGCCGGCCTCGGCGTGCTGGCGACCGGCCTCGCCTGGATCGATCCCGTCGTCTCGCTGGTCGTCGCCGCGCTCATCGTCTGGTCGACCTGGGGGCTGCTCACCGAGAGCTCGGCGCTTTCGGTCGCCGCCGTCCCCGCCGGCATCGATCCGGCGGCGGTGCGAGCCCATCTCGCGGCTCTGCCGGGGGTATCGAACCTGCACGACCTCCACGTCTGGGGCCTGTCGACCACCTCCGCCGCGCTCACCGCCCATCTGGTGATGCCCGAAGGCCACCCCGGCGACGCCTTCCTCGAGGCCGCCGCCGACGGCCTACGCAGCCGTTTCGGCATCGGCCACGTCACCCTGCAGGTGGAGACCGACGGCGACGGCTGGTGCCGGCTGGTGCCCGACGAGGTGGTGTGAGGTCGAGGTCGAGCGCCGTCTCAATGCCCCTCGAACTCGACCAGCACGCGGACCGGCACGCCCATCGCTTCGAGCTTGGCGCGGCCGCCGAGTTCCGGCAGGTCGACGATGAAACAGGCCGAGACCACTTCGGCACCGAGGTTCCTGAGGAGCTGCGCAGCGGCGCAGGCGGTGCCGCCGGTGGCGATCAGATCGTCGACCAGGATGACCTTCTCGCCGGCGAGCACCGCGTCGCGATGCACCTCCATCTCGTCGACGCCGTATTCGAGGCTGTAGGCGATCGACACCGTCTCGTGCGGCAGCTTGCCCTTCTTGCGGATCGGCACGAAGCCGCCGGAGAGCTGATGCGCCACCGCCCCGCCGAGAATGAAGCCGCGCGCCTCGATGCCCGCGATCTTCTCGATCTTGAGGCCCGCCCACGGCTGCACCAGTTCGTCGACGGCGCGGCGGAAGGCCCGCGGATTGCCGAGCAGCGTGGTGATGTCGCGGAACATGATGCCGGGCTTGGGATAGTCCGGAATGGTGCGGATCGAATCTCTGAGGTTCATCACCAGTAGTCCTTCATGATCTCGACGGCCCAATCGGGCTCGCTTATCTCTCCGCGCGGCTCGAAACCGCGCATCATCGGCTTGATGTCGATGACCGGCGTGCCGTCGATGGCGTCGAGCCCGCGCACCTTGAGGTGACGCCCCTCGAGCGAAACGATCTCCACCGTGGTCACGCCGATGCGGTTCGGCCGCGGGCTGCCGCGCTGAGCGAAGATGCCGACCTCCGGCCAGTCCGCCCGCCCGCGCGGCCGCCGCGCGCCCGTCACGATCGTCTCCGGATCGATCATGTCGAAGTGGAAGACGATCACCGCATGGGAGAATTGGTCGAGCCCGGCGAAGGCGGTCTCCGGCAGGTCGGCGGCGAGCACGACGTCGGCCTCGACGTCACCCCAATGGTCGTCGGTGTTCTCGACACGACCGCCGCGCACCCGCGCCACCACGTCCATGGTGATGTCGGTCATGAATGGGCCTTCGACACGAATGTGTTCATGAGCGTGCCTTCAGCACGTATTTGTTCATGGGCGTGCCTTCAGCACGAGCTTGTTCATGAGCGTGCCTTCAGCACGAGCTTGTTCATGAGCGTGCCTTCAGCACGCGGCCGGCCACGGCGTCGAGCTTGCCCAACAAAGCCGGGTCGCGCGCCTCGCGCGCCGTCATGATGGCGTGCTCCAGCGCCCTGTCCGAACCGATCGGACAGGCCGGATGCTCTTCGGGGAAGTCGGTGGCGAAGCGGGCGACGAGCCGGCGCGCCTTGTCGGCGTTGGCATGCGCCACCTTGATCACACTGAGGACGTCGACGTGGTCGTGATCCGGGTGCCAGCAATCGTAGTCGGTGACCATGGCGACGGTGGCGTAGGGGATCTCCGCCTCCCGGGCGAGCTTGGCCTCCGGCATGTTGGTCATGCCGATGACGTCGAAGCCGGCCGACTTGTACCAGCGGCTCTCGGCCTCGGTGGAGAACTGCGGCCCCTCCATGCACACATAGGTGCCGCCACGGCGATGCGGGATGTCCTCGGCCAGCGCCGCCGCTTCCAGCCGGTCCATGATGCCGGGGCTGGTCGGATGGCCGAAGGCGACGTGGCCGACGCAGCCCGGTCCGAAGAACGACGAGGCGCGTCGGGTGGTGCGATCGACGAACTGGTCGATCAACACGAAGGTGCCGGGCGCCAGTTCCTCTCGATAGGAGCCGACCGCCGACACCGAGACGATGTCGGTGACGCCGGCGCGCTTCATCGCGTCGATGTTGGCGCGATAGTCGATGTCGGAGGGCGGGATGCGGTGTCCACGGCCGTGGCGCGGCAGGAAGACCAGCTTCTTGCCCGCGATCTCGCCGATCAACAGCTGATCCGACGGCGTCCCCCAGGGGCTGTCGACCGTCACCCAACGCGCATTCGTCACCCCCGGCAGATCGTAGAGCCCCGATCCGCCGATCACCCCGATCACCGATGCCGTCATGGCGTCCCCCGTCGCATATCGTCCGCCGCAGTGTCGGCATTTCGCGCCGCGATGCAATCCGTGTCGTCACCAGCGCGCCCACGAAGAAGTCGAGGGCCCCCGGTCGCCCGGGAGCCCTCGTGTTCACCTCGATCGGAGCCGCCTCAGTGGGCGACGTTCGACCAGATCTTGCGCTTCGACAGATAGAGCAGACCGGCCAGCACCACCAGGAACAGGATGACCTTGAGGCCGGTGGACTTGCGCGCCTCGAGCTTCGGCTCGGCCGCCCACATCAGGAAGGCCGAGACGTCGCGAGCATACTGCTCGACGGTGCCCTTGGTGCCGTCGTCGTAGGTCACCATGCCCTCGCTCAGCGGGTTCGGCATGGCGATGCACGAGCCCGAAATGAAGGACTGGTTGTACTGCAGCGCGCCGTCGCAGGTGGTGCCGGCGGGCGCATCGACGTAGCCGGTCATCAGATTGAAGACGTAGTCCGGGCCGGCTTCCGCGTAGAGCGTGAAGGGATCGGCCATGAACGACAGGCCGCCGCGGTGGGCGGCGCGGTTCTTGCCGATCAGCGACAGGTCCGGCGGCAGGGCGCCGCCGAAGGCGGCACGCGCCGCCTCGTCGTTGGCGAACGGCGCCGGGAAGCGATCGGAGGTCCGGCCGTTGCGCTCGAACATCTCACCCGCGTCGTTCGGGCCGTCCTTCACCTTGATCTCGGCGGCGAGCGCCTTGGCCTGGTCCATGGTGAAGCCGGGGCCGCCCGCGTCCGCGAGATTGCGGTAGGCGAGGAGGTTCATCGAGTGACAGGCGGCGCAGACCTCCTTGTACACCTTGTATCCGCGCTGCAGCTGGCCCTTGTCGAAGCGGCCGAACGGGCCGGCGAAGCTCCAGGACTGCATCTCCACCTTGGGGCCGTGCGCCGTCTCCGCCGCCTGCGCCGACTGGCCGCCGAGGGCGAGCCCCGCCGTCAGAGCGAGGGCGCCGAAGGCCCGCGCGATCTTCGAACCGGAAAGGATCATGGTCATTTTTCGTGTCTCCCGATCTCTTCGGTTCAGTGGGCCGCGTTCTTGGCGAGGACGTCGGCCGTGATCGACTCCGGCACCGGCTTCGGCTTCTCGATGAGGCCGAGGACCGGCAGGATCACCAGGAAGTGGAAGAAGTACCAGGCGGTCAGGATGCGCGACGCGATGACGTAGCCACCTTCCGCCGGCTGCGAGCCGAGATAGCCGAGGCCGAGACCGGCGATCACCAGCAGCCAGAAGAACTGCTTGAAGAGCGGACGATAACGACCGGACTTCACCTTCGAGGTGTCGAGCCAGGGCAGGACGAACAGCACGGCGATGGAGCCGAACATGGCGATGACGCCGCCGAGCTTGTCCGGCACCGAGCGCAGGATCGCGTAGAACGGCAGGAAGTACCATTCGGGAACGATGTGCGCCGGCGTCACCATCGGGTTGGCCGGGATGTAGTTGTCCGGATGACCCATGTAGTTCGGCGTGTAGAACAGGAACCAAGCGAAGAACACCAGGAACACCGCCATGCCGAAGGCGTCCTTCAGCGTCGCGTAGGGGGTGAAGGCGACGGTGTCCTGCTCGGACTTCACCTCGACGCCCGCCGGGTTGTTCTGACCGACGACATGCAGCGCCCAGACGTGCAGGACGACGACGGCGGCGATGACGAACGGCAGCAGGTAGTGCAGCGAGAAGAAGCGGTTGAGCGTCGGGTTGTCGACCGAGAAACCGCCCCACAGCCAGATGACGATCGGATCGCCGATCACCGGAATGGCCGAGAACAGGTTGGTGATGACGGTGGCGCCCCAGAACGACATCTGGCCCCACGGCAGCACGTAGCCCATGAAGGCGGTGGCCATCATCAGCAGGAAGATGACGACGCCGAGGATCCACAGGATCTCGCGCGGAGCCTTGTAGGAGCCGTAATACATGCCGCGCAGGATGTGGATGTAGACGGCGATGAAGAACATCGACGCGCCGTTGGCGTGCATGTAGCGCAGGAGCCAACCCCAGTTCACGTCGCGCATGATGTGCTCGACGGAGGTGAAGGCCATCGCGGTGTTCGGCGTGTAGTGCATCACCAGGACGATGCCGGTGATCAGCTGCACCGCCAGCATCATCGACAGGATGCCGCCGAACGTCCACCAGTAGTTGAGGTTCCGCGGCGTCGGATAGGCGACGAAGCTGTCGTAGCTCAGCCGGATGATCGGCAGGCGTTCGTCGATCCAGCGCGTGAAGCCATTGGACGGCGTGTAGGTCGAATGACCGCTCATGTCTTGCTCTCCTGAGGCGCTGGGGTCAGCCGATCTTCACGACCTTGTCCGAGATGAACTCGTAGGGCGGGACGGGCAGGTTGAGAGGCGCGGGACCGGCGTGGATGCGGCCCGAGGCGTCGTAGTGCGAACCGTGGCAGGGGCAGAACCAGCCGTGGTGATCGCCGGCGTTGCCGAGCGGCACACAGCCGAGGTGGGTGCACACGCCGACGACGACGAGCAGGTTCTCGTGGCCCTTCTTGACGCGATCGGCGTCGGACTGCGGGTCCTTGAGGCCCTTCACGTCCATCGCCGCGAGCGCCTTCATCTCCTCCGGCGTGCGATTGCGGATGAACACCGGCTTACCGCGCCACTTCACCGTGATGATCTGGCCCGGCGCGACGGCGGAGACGTCGACCTCGGTGGAAGCGAGCGCCAGCGCCGAGGCATCCGGGTTCATCTGGTCGATGAACGGCCACACCGCCGAAGCGGCGCCCACGGCGGCGACGGCGCCCGTGGCGATGTAGAGGAAGTCGCGGCGCGACGGTTCTGCGGTGTCCATGGTAGCCAAGGTCGGATCCTCTCGCATGTCGTCGGATCTTGGCCTTCCGACTCTCGCGTCGCGTCCGAACACCCCCGAAGAGCCACCGGATCGACCACGCGTGCGCAGGAAGGAATTGCGCTGAGAAACAGGCCACCGGGAGCCGAAAAGCGCCCAGTGTCCGATCGGCCGCCGTTTTGACATCTGGTCGCCGAGATGTCCAGCGACGGGATGTCACTCGTCTCTGCCACCTTTGCCCAATTCTGAGCAATTTATTCGAGTTGTGGCACGGTTGCCGCTACGAACTGCGGCGAATCGGCGCTGTTCCCGGTTCCCGCCGCCGCAACACTCGAAACGAGATCGACCACCCCTCGCCCCGATTCTGCGCCACATCACCGCCACGTTCCAGTCATGACCGACCTGCGTCTCGCCCTCTACCAACCCGACATCCCCCAGAACACCGGCACGCTCCTGCGCGCCGCCGCCTGTCTCGGCCTCGCCGTCGACCTGATCGAGCCCGCCGGTTTCGCCGTCACCGACCGCAACCTCAGACGCGCCGGCATGGACTATCTCGACGCCGCCGTCCTGACCCGCCACACCGGTTGGAACGCCTTCGACGCGGCCCGTCGTGCGAGTGGTCGTCGGCTGGTGCTCTTGACCACCCGCGCCACGACGCCCTACGTCGATTTCGCCTTCGATGATCACGACGTGATCATGGTCGGCCGTGAATCCGCCGGCGTTCCCGACGAGGTCCACGAGAGCGCCGATGCCCGCCTCGTCGTGCCGATGCGGCCGGGGATGCGCTCGCTCAACGTCGCGGTCGCCGCCGTCATGGTGCTCGGCGAGGCGCTGCGCCGAACCCACGGCTTCCCGCCGTTCGACCCGCCCCCAGCCGGAGACGCTCCGTGACCCAGACCGACCTCGCCACGCTGAAGGCCGACACCGCCGCCTGGTTCGCCATCCTGCGCGACCGGATCTGCTCCGCCTTCGAGGCGCTCGAGGACGAGATCGCCACGCCCGGCATCGACGCCGCGCCCGGCCGTTTCGTCCGCACCCCCTGGCAGCGTACCGACGTCGGCGGCGGCCCCGGCGGCGGCGGGGTGATGGGGATGATGCACGGCCGGGTGTTCGAGAAGGTCGGCGTCCACGTCTCCACCGTTCACGGCGAGTTCGCCCCCGAATTCCGCAAGGAGATCCCCGGAGCAGCGGAGGACCCGCGCTTCTGGGCCTCCGGCATCTCGCTCATCGCCCATCCGTGGAATCCGAACGTACCGGCGGTCCACATGAACACCCGCCACGTGGTGACGACGAAGCGCTGGTTCGGCGGTGGCGCCGACCTGACGCCGGTGCTCGATCGCCGACGCACCCAGGAGGATGCGGACACGGTCGCCTTCCATGAAGCCATGGAGGCCGCCTGTGGCGCACACGCCGTCGCCGATTACCCGCGCTACAAGGCGTGGTGCGACGAGTACTTCCACCTGAAACACCGCGACGAGCCGCGCGGCATCGGCGGCATCTTCTACGACCGGCTGGACTCGGGCGACGTCGCCGCCGACTTCGCCTTCACCCGCGCCGTCGGCGAGGCTTTCCTCGGCATCTATCCCGATCTCGTCCGCCGCAACGGCGCGACGCCGTGGACCGACGCCGATCGCGACGAACAGCTCGTCCGCCGCGGCCGCTACGTCGAGTTCAACCTGCTCTACGATCGCGGCACCATCTTCGGATTGAGAACCGGCGGCAACGTCGCCTCGATCCTCTCGTCCATGCCGCCGGTGGTGAAGTGGCCTTGAGGCGCCGGGGTGTGTGAGACGGCCGGCTCACTCGGCCGCTTCCCGCGCCGCCAGTGAGATGCGCCGGCGCCGTGGCATCCGCTCCTGCTCCACCTCGACCACGGTGTAACCGGGTGTGGAGGCGTGGATTCGGTTGCGGCCGAGACGCTTGGCCTCATAGAGCGCGTTGTCGGCGGCGCGGACCAGTTCGTCGGTGCTGACGCCGTCGCTGACGCGCCCCGCCGAGACGCCGATCGATACGGTGACCGTTTCGGCGACGTCGCTGCGGGCATGCGGCAGGTTCATCGCGGCGATGGCGTGGCGCATGCGCTCGGCGACCTTGGTGGCGTCGAGCAGGTCGGTGCCGGGCAGGATGACCAGGAACTCTTCGCCCCCGAAGCGGCCGATGAGATCGTCCTTGCGACGCACCTGATCGCGCGCCACCGCCGCCACCATCTTCAGGCAGCGATCGCCCTCCGGATGGCCGTAGTGGTCGTTGAAGCCCTTGAAGTGATCGACGTCGACCATCATCACCGCCAGCGGTACGCCGGCGTGGAGCGACCGGTCGGCCATCTCGGCGAGATGCGCCTCGAGCCAGCGCCGATTGGCGATGCCGGTCAGCGTGTCGAGGTTCGACAGTTGGCGCAGTTCGTTGTTGGAATGGTTGAGCCGATCGGCGGTGATCTCGCCGCGCAGGTGGCGCAGGTAGGCCCGCCGCAGTTCGCGTTCGATCAGGAACACCGCGACCAGCGTCACCAGCACCACCGCCAGGAATTCGATCGCCGCGGCGATCGCCACCTCCACCGGCAGCCCACCCGCCGCCATCGCCGACCAATGGAGCGCCAGGGCGATGCCCGATGCGCCGGCGGCGTAGGCGAAATGAGGACGCTGAACCACGTTGCCGTAGAGGATCGGCAGAGCGGCGAAATAGTGGTAATGCGCCGCCGACGGCGCTTCGGAGACGAGATAGACCCACAGGATGGTGGCGACGGAGACCACCGTCAGCGCCGCGGACGAGCCCTCGCGCACCCACGGCGTCGTCCCATGGGCGGCGATCAGCGCCACGCCGAAGCCGAGCGGCACCATCACCGCCAGATGGACGAAGGCGGAGACGAAGAACACGTCGGCGACGAGGCGCGCGTCGATGCCGAGGAAGAGGCCGTAACAGACGGCGAACCAGAAGGCGGCGAGCGACAGCCGGCTCCGGCGCGCCGCTCCCTGGTCCTGCTCGTAGCGAGCTTCGAGCGCCGACGGGAAAGCCGTCGGGAACGAACGAGCGGCGAGCGCTCGGTCGACATCCTCGATGGTGACGGTCTGCGGCCCCATGGCGCGTTACCCCGATCTTGCTTCCCTCGGGGTACTCCATGGAATTTAAGGGGGGGCTGCCCCGACCCTTAGAATTCTATGTATCTGTCTTTTAGTCGTTCCGATCGGCGATCTTCTCGGCGATCAGAGCGAGAAGAGCCTCGCGCGGCAGCGAAAAATCGCTCGACACCCACGCCGTTTCGGCGGCCGCCAGGAGCCTGCCGACCATCGGGCCACCGGTCACACCGAGGCGCACCAGATCGCGTCCGCCGATCGGCAGACGCGGCACCGGCCAGCGTTCCGGCAGGTCGAGATGCGGCGCGACCACCGCCCGGCCGACCCGCCCGCGCACATGGGCGAGGAGCAGCGCGTCGCCGAAGGTCTCCGCCCCGACCGCGTGGAGAAGCCGGCGCACCGCCCGCTCGTCGAGCCCCGGATCGATCCGCCGCGACCATGCGACCGCCGCCGCCATCCGTTCGGTCGCCCGGTTGGAGAGCCTTAGCCGGGCCCCGAGCCCGACCGCATCGCCCTCCGTCCAGGCCGAGAGCGCCGCCAGGAACAGCGGCGCGTCGGCGGCGTCGCGCATCGGTCGGCCGGTCGCCGCGGACGTCGCGTGCAGGCGCACGAAGGCGGCGAGGTTCGCCGCCCGCCCCGTCACCCGCTGCAGGATGCCGCAATCGCTCATCTGCGTGATCGTCGCCGGCGCCCCCACCGCCACGACCAGCTTCAGCATCTCCTGACCCGATCGCTCCGCCGACAGCCCGTCGAGGCCGGCCCGCGCCACGATCGCCGCGTGCAACCCGCCGGGGTCGAGCCCGCCGCGCCCGTAGGCCGCATGGAAGCGGAAGAAGCGCAGGATGCGCAGATAGTCCTCGGCGATGCGCGCCGCCGGATCGCCGATGAAACGCACCCGCCGCGCCATGCAGTCGGCGACGCCGCCGACGAAGTCGTGCACAACGCCGTCGAGCGAGGCGTAGAGGGCGTTCATGGTGAAGTCGCGCCGATGCGCATCCGCCGCCCAGTCGCGGCCGAAGGCGACCGTCGCATGGCGGCCGTGGGTCTCGACGTCCTCGCGGAGCGTCGTCACCTCGTAGGGGTGGCCGTCGACCACCACGGTCACCGTGCCGTGATCGATCCCGGTCGGAACCGGCTTCAACCCCGCCGCCGCCGCCCGCGCCATCACCTTCTCGGGCAGCGCCGTGGTGGCGACGTCGACATCCGCGACCCGCAGGCCGAGGAGAGCGTTGCGCACCGCACCGCCGACCACCCAACAGGTGTCGCCGTCGCGTTCGATCGCCGCGAAGAGGCGAGCGAGCGACGGCGCCCGGAGCCAGTCGCAACTCGCCAGCGTCGGCATCGGCGTGGCGGTGGGGGTCACTGGATGTGTCCCGGGACGAGACGACCGTTCTCGAACTTGTCGGGCACGTAGGTGCCGGCGACGTTGCCGTCGTGGAAGGCGGCGAGCGCGATCAGCGAGGCGATCACCAGGACGAGCCCGCCGATCGCCAGTTCGACCATCGGCGCTTCGTCGCGGAAGAGCCCGAACGACACCGCTCGCCGCCGCGCCATCAGGAAGAGCGCGAAGACGACGAAGGGCGACAGGAACAGCGCCACTTCGATGGCGATCAGACGGATCATGGCCTTCTCCGCACCGGTGACCGGGTCACGCCCCCGCCTCCACCGTTCGTTCGGTGCGGCCGTAGGTCCGCTCCCAGATCTGCCGGATGATCCCGGCGGTGACACCCCAGATATAGCGCTCGCCATAGGGCATTTCATAGAAATATCCTGTGCGCCCGTTCCACACCCGGCTGCCGACGCGATGGTTGGCGCCGGTCATCAGGAAGGCGAGCGGCACCTCGAAGACGTCGGCCACTTCGTGCGGATTGGGCGCGTAGGAAAGTCCCGGCCGGACCAGCGCGATCACCGGCACGATCCGATACCCCGAGCCGGAGGCGTAGGGCGGCAGGCAACCGACCGGCAGGACATGCGCCCGATCGAGCCCGATCTCCTCCTCCGCTTCGCGTAGCGCCGTCTCGATCGCGCTGCCGTCCTCGGCGTCGATCTTGCCGCCGGGAAAGGCGACCTGACCGGCGTGGCTCGACAGGTGCTCGGTGCGCTGGGTGAGGATCACCCGCGTCTCGTGCGGCTCGTCGACGAGGCCGATCAACACCGCCGCGTCCTTGAGGCGGCGGCCGACCATCTGCGCCGCGAAGCTCGGATTGAGGGTCAGGTCCGAGCCCCCGGCATCGAAGGGCACGGCGAGCGGATCGACGACGAAATGCGGCCTGACCCGTTCGACGAAGGCCTCCGCCCGAAACGACTCCACGCCCACCGCCTCCGCCGATCTCATTCGATCGCCTCGATCTCGTCCGCCGGAACGATCGGAAAGAACCGTCCCGAGCTCCTGACCCCGAACCACTCGCGCCCGTCGAGCGTCTCGCTCTCGCCGAGCGCCACCAGGTCGTAGAGGACCGGCCTTGCCAGACGCGCCTCGAGCCGGCCTCTGACCCTCACATAGGGTTTCAATCCGCCGTTCACAGCGTCGATCTCGAATCGCAGCGGATGATCGTCGTCGACGACGACACGATCGCCGACGTTGGTCCTCAGCCCCAGCACCTGCTCGCGTCCGGCTCCCTCGACCTGCAGTTCCACCGCGACGAAGGCGACGTCGTCGACGGTGATGCCGCATTTTTCCACCGGCGTGACGAGGTAGGTCCTGCCGTCCTCGTCGCGGCGCAGAACCGAGGCGAAGAGGCGCACCATCGCCTCGCGACCGATCGGCGTGCCGCAGTAGTACCAGGTGCCGTCGGCGGCGATGCGCATGTCGATGTCGCCGCAGAACGGCGGGTTCCAGCGCTCCACCGGCGCCGGACCACGGCCCTCGCCGGCGCCGCCGAGCTTGGCCATCAGGCTCGCCAGACCCTCGCCCGGCGTGTCGCGCTTCGTCGCTTCGCTCACGTTCCTCGCCTCGCTTCCGCCCGATCTCGGCCGTTCACTCCACCGCGATGCCGACGGTTTCGGGATGCGCGTTCCCGCGTATCCTGTCAAACTCGATCCCGGCGTGGAAGCCGCGCCGAGGAAACACCTGCGCGGAAGCCGCGCCCCCTCCCCGGGCCTCGCGCCCGACAGACGAAGACGACGGTATGAACGAGACGACAGGGACGGCGGCGGGCGACGTGGTCGAGCGCGTAGAGCGGGCGATCGAACGACTGGCGGTGGTGCGCGCCGCGATCGGCGAAGTGATCTACGGCCAGGAGAGCGTGGTCGAGAGGACCCTCGTCACCCTGCTCTCCGGCGGCCACGGCCTGCTCGTCGGCGTCCCCGGCCTCGCCAAGACGCGGCTGGTCGAGACCCTCGGCATCGTCCTCGGCCTCGACGCCCGCCGCGTCCAGTTCACCCCCGACCTGATGCCCTCCGACATCCTCGGCTCCGAGGTGCTCGATCAGGCCGCCGACGGCACCCGCTCCTTCCGCTTCATTCAGGGGCCGATCTTCGCCCAGTTGCTGATGGCCGACGAGATCAACCGGGCGAGCCCGCGCACCCAGTCGGCCCTCCTCCAGGCGATGCAGGAGATCCACGTCACCGTCGCCGGCCGCCGCCACGACCTGCCGCGGCCCTTCCACGTGCTCGCCACCCAGAACCCGCTGGAGCAGGAAGGCACCTATCCGCTGCCCGAGGCCCAGCTCGACCGCTTCCTGATGCAGATCGACGTGGACTATCCCTCGATCGAGGCGGAGCGGCAGATCCTCACCGCCACCACCGGCCCGACCGCGCCGGTGGCGCGTCCCGTCCTCGGCGGCGTCGACCTCGTCGACCTCCAGGCCCTGGTCCGCCTGATGCCGGTCGGCGAACGCATCGTCGACGCCATCCTGGCGCTGATCCGCTCGACCCGCCCGCTCGCCCCCGGCGAGGCCGGCGGCCACGACGATCCCGCCCGCCACGTCGCCTGGGGGCCGGGGCCGCGCGCCGGTCAGGCGCTGATGCTGACGGTGCGCGCCCGCGCCCTGCTCCAGGGTCGCCTCGCCCCCGACCTCGACGACGTCGCGGCGCTGGCCGAACCGGTGCTGCAACACCGCATGGCGCTGACCTTCGCCGCCCGCGCCGACGGGATCACGGTGCACGACGTCGTCGCCCACGCCGCCTCCCGAATCGGCTGAGCCCCGCTCACGAGGGACCACCCTTGGTCACGCCCGCCGCATCCCTCGTCGCCCGTCTCGCCACCGGCCTCCGTGCCGCGGCGGCGAGCGACGATGTGGCCGTCGTCGACCGGACGCGCCTCGTCGCCGCGCGCTCTCTCGCCGCCGCCATGCCCGACCTGCTGGTCGAGGCCCGCCGCGTCGCCGCCACCGTCGCCGCCGGCTGGCACGGCCGCCGCCGCGCCGGCTCCGGCGAGACCTTCTGGCAATATCGCCCGCTCACCCCGGGCGAACCGGCGACCGCCATCGACTGGCGCCGCTCCGCCCGCGACGACCTGCTCTACGTGCGCGAGCGCGAATGGGAGGCGGCCCACACCGTGTGGCTCGCCCCCGACCTGTCGCCGTCGATGGACTGGCGCTCCGAGCTCGCCGCCGTCTCCAAACGCGACCGCGCCGTGGTGCTCACCCTGGCGCTCGCCGATCTCCTGGCGCGCGCCGGCGAGCGGGTCGGCATGCCCGGCGTGATGCGGCCGATCACCCATCGCCGCGCCGCCGAGCGCCTCGCCGCCGCCCTCCTCGCCCACCCCGAGCGCCTCGCCCTGCCCGACCCGGGAACCGTCGGCCGCTTCGCCGAACTGGTGCTCGTCGGCGATTTCCTCGACGACTTCGAAACGGTGGAAGCCCGCCTCGGCGCCCTCGCCGCCGGCGGCGCCCGGCTCCACCTCGCCCGCATCGTCGATCCGGCGGAAGCCACCCTGCCGTTCCTCGGCCATCTCGAATTTCGCGACCCGGAGAGCGGCGCCCTCGTCCGCGTGCCGCGCACCGAAGCGCTGACCGAGGCCTGGGCCGCCCGCTGGGCCGCCCACGGCGCGGCGCTCGCCGATCTCGCCCGCCGCGGCGGCTGGACCCTCGTCACCCACGCGACCGACCGCGCCGCCGTCGAGGCCGCGCTGGCACTCCACGCCTCGCTCGGCGGCGAACATCACTTCTCGCCCCTCGCCGAACTCTCGGGGGGCATGCGGTGAACGGTCTCTTCCCCCTCGCCTTCGGCGCGCCGGCGGCGCTTCTCGCCCTCTTCGCCCTGCCGGCGATCTGGTGGCTCCTGCGCCTCACCCCGCCGAAGCCGCGGTCGATCGACTTCCCGCCGACGGTGATGCTGCGCGATCTCGTGCCCGCCGACGAGACCCCGGCCCACACCCCGTGGTGGCTGCTGCTCCTGCGCTTCGCCCTCGCCGTGACGGTGATCCTCGCCCTCGCCGCGCCGGTGTGGCGTCCGACCGTCGACGACGACGGCCGCTCGGGTCCCTTGTGGCTGATCGTCGACGACGGCTGGCCCGCCGCCGCCGACTGGGAGGCGACCCGCGCCGCGATCGAGGCGCGCATCGACCGCGCCGCCCGCCGCAGCCGCACCGTCGTGCTCGTCGCCTCCGCCGACGGCGCCGACCAGACCTTCGATCCGACCGCTCCGGAGGAGGCGAAGCGCCGTCTCGCCACCCTGGCGCCGCGCCCGCGCGCCGACACCCGATCGGATCTCCTCGCCGGCCTGACCCGCTCGGCCGCGGCCCACCCGCCCGGCTCGATCGTCTGGTTCACCCACGGCGTCGATCTCGCCGTCCCGGCCGATGGCCGCGCCTTCGCCGAGGCCCTGGCGAAACTCGCGGACGAAGCCCCGCTCACCATCGCCCCGCCGGCCCGCCTCGCCATCCGCACCGTCGACGCCGTCGACAACGGCCTCGACGCGATGTCGGCGAAACTCGCCCGCGTCACTTCGGAAGCGCCGGCGACCGGCGACCTGCGCGCCCTCGACCCCAAGGGCCGGGTGCTGGCGAACGTGCCCTTCGCCTTCGAGGCCGACCGCGCCACGACCGAAGTCCGCTTCGACCTGCCGACCGCGGTGCGCAACGACGTCGCCCGGGTCGAGATCGCCGGCGAGAGCCATGCCGGCGCGGTGATGCTCCTCGACGAACGCTGGCGCCGCCGCGTCGTCGGCCTCGTCTCAGGCGCCGGATTCGATCGCGCCCAGCCGCTGCTCGGCCCCGGCCACTATCTCGACAAGGCGCTCGCCCCCTTCGCCGATCTGCGCCGCCCCAAGGCGACCGAGACCGGCGCCGCCATCCTCGAGGCGATCGAGGCGAACGTCTCGGTGCTGCTCGTCGCCGACGTCGGCAACATCGTCGGCGAGGCCGGCGTGCGACTGCGGAAATGGATCGAAGGCGGCGGCATCCTCGTCCGCTTCGCCGGTCCTCGACTGACGGGCGGGCGCGACGACGATCCGCTGCTGCCGGTCGAGATCCGCGGCGGCGAACGCACCCTCGGCGGCGCCTTCACCTGGGGCGCCCCGCGCGGCCTCGGCCCCTATCCGGCGACCGGCCCCTTCGCCGGCATGACCCCGGCGGAGGACGTCCGCGTCTCCCGCCAGATCCTCGCCGAACCGGGCCCGGACCTCGCCGATCGCACCTGGGCGGTGCTCGACGACGGAACCCCGCTGGTCACCGCCGCCCGCCGCGGCGCCGGCCGCGTCGTGCTCTTCCACGTCGGCGCCGAGACCTCGTGGTCGAACCTGCCCATCTCCGGCACCTTCGTCGAGATGCTCCGCCGCATCACCGCGCTCTCCGCCGCGACCCGCGCCGAGGGCGCCGGCGGCGTGACCGGCGCCACCACCCTGCCGCCCTGGCGGCTCCTCGACGGCTTCGGGCGGCTGGGCGCCCCCGGTCCCGAAGCCCGGCCGATCGCCGCCGCGGCCCCGCCGGATCATCCCAGCCGCGAGCATCCGCCGGGCCTGTGGGGCAACGGCGACGCCTTCCTGGCGCTGCCGACCCGCCGCGCCGGCGATCCGCTCGCCGCGATCGACCTCGCTCGCCTCGACCGTGTGACGGTCACGCCCCGTCTGCCGGTCGAGCGCCGCGACCTGCGCCCCGTCCTGCTGATCGCGGCGCTGATCCTGGCGCTCGTCGACGCGCTGATCCTGATCGCCCCCCTCCTGCGTCGCCGCCGCGTCGCCACCGCCGCGGCCGGCGCGATCGTCCTCGCGCTGGCGATCGGCGACACCCGCCCGGCCGCAGCCGAGAGCGCCGGCGACGCCTTCGCCCTTTCCGCCACCCACGAGACCCATCTCGCCCACGTGCTGACCGGCGACGCCACGATCGACGACGTCGCCCGCCGCGGTCTCCTCGGGCTCGGCCGCGTGCTGTCCAACCGCACCGCCGTCGATCTCGGCGACCCCGTCGGCGTCGATCCGGCCCGCGACGAGCTCGCCTTCTTCCCCTTCCTCTATTTCCCGATCACCGCCGACGCCTCGATCTCGCCGGTGGCGCTCGGCCGTCTCGACGCCTTCATGAAGAACGGCGGCACGGTGATCTTCGACACCCGCGACGCCGCCGACGCTGACACCCGCGCCGGCACCGGGCGCCCCACCGGGGCGGGCGCCGCGCTCAGGCGCATCCTCGCCGGCCTCGACCTGCCCGAACTCGAACCGGTGCCCGGCGACCACGTGCTCGGCCGCACCTTCTACCTCTTGCGCGATTTCCCCGGCCGCTTCGACGGCCGCCTGTGGGTCGAGGCGACGCCGACCGCCGATCCCGACCGCCCCGACGATAGACCGGCCCGCCCCGGCGACGGCGTCTCGCCGCTGATCGTCACCGGCAACGACCTCGCCGGCGCATGGGCCGTCACCGACGACGGCGACGACCTGCTGCCCATGGCCTCCGCCGACCCGCGCGGCCGCGAGATGGCGCTGCGCGTCGGCGTCAATCTCGTGATGTACACCCTGACCGGCAACTACAAAGCCGATCAGGTCCACGTCCCCGCCCTCCTGCAACGGCTCGGCCGGTGACGGAGGCGCGATGACCTGGACCCTCGACTTCGCCCCCCTCCTGCCGCCGGCGGCGCTCGTCGCGCTGATCCTCGTCGCCGCCGTGGTCGCCGGCCTCGGCCTGTGGGTCGGCCGCCGCGGCGCCCGGCTGCGCGCCGCCGCGCTCGTCCTTCTCGCCCTGGCCACGACCGGCCCCGAGATCCGCCGGGAGCTGCGCAAGCCTCTTCCCGGCGTCGTGGTCCTCGTCACCGACCGCTCGGCGAGCCAGTCGCTGGTCGACCGCGACGCCGAGACCGAGGCCGCCCGCGAGGCGCTCTCCCGGCGCATCGCGGCGCTGCCGGGCATCGAGTTGCGCGAGGCCACCGTCGACGACCGCGCCGGCGTCGACGCCGACGGCACCCGCCTCTTCGACGCTCTCGGCCGGGCGCTCGCCGACGTGCCGCCGGATCGCGTCTCGGGCGTCGTCATGATCACCGACGGGCAGGTCCACGACGTCCCGGCGAACCCGGCCGCCCTCGGCTTCACCGCCCCGCTGCACGTCTTCCTGACCGGCCGCGCCGACGAGATCGACCGCCGCATCGAGATCGTCCGCGCCCCCCGCTTCGGCATCGTCGGCAAGCCCCAGACGATCGCCTTCCGCGTCGTCGACGCCGGCGTCGCCGCCACCGGTTCGCCGGTCGCGGTGACGGTGAAACGCGACGGCGAGGTCGTCGGCACGGTCCGGGCGACGCCGGGCCGCGAGGAGACGATCGAGGTCGACGTGCCCCACGCCGGCGACGTCGTCGTCGAACTCGAGGCGGCCCCGCTCGCCGGCGAACTCACCCCCCTCGACAATCGCACCGCGGCGACCATCGAGGGCATCCGCGAGCACCTGCGCGTCCTCCTCGTCTCGGGCGAACCGCACCCGGGCGAGCGGACGTGGCGCAACCTGCTCAAGTCCGACGCCTCGGTCGACCTCGTCCACTTCACCATCCTGCGCCCGCCGGAGAAGCAGGACGGCACGCCGCTCACCGAGCTGGCGCTGATCGCCTTCCCCACCCGCGAGCTCTTCCAGGAGAAGATCCGCGACTTCGACCTGATCGTCTTCGACCGCTACCGCCGCAAGGCGATCCTGTCGTCGATCTATCTCGACAACATCGCCCGCTGGGTGCGCGACGGCGGCGCCGTGCTGGTCGCCTCCGGCCCCGATCTCGGCGGCTCGGCGAGCCTCTACGACACCCCCCTCGCCGACATCCTGCCGGGCCGGCCCGACGGCGGCATCGTCGAAGAACCCTTCCGCCCGCGCGTCTCCGCCCTCGGCGCCCGCCATCCGGTCACCCGCGACCTGCCCGGCGCCGCGGCCGACCCGCCCGACTGGTCGCGCTGGTTCCGCCTGTCGGGCCTCGCGATCGACGACGATGCGGCGACCGTCCTCACCGGCGCCGGCGATCGTCCGCTTCTGGTGCTCGCCCACAAGGGCAAGGGCCGCGTCGGCCTGCTGACCTCCGATCAGGTGTGGCTGTGGGCCCGCGGCTTCGAAGGCGGCGGCCCCCACGGACCGCTGCTGCGCCGCCTCGCCCACTGGCTGATGAAGGAGCCGGACCTCGAGGAGGAGCGCCTGCGCCTCGTCCGTCAGGGCCGCGACCTCGTCGTCGAACGCCAGACGCTCGCCGACACCGCGGAAGCCGTCGAGGTCGAGAGCCCGACCGGTGCGAAGCGGCGGCTCGATCTCGCCCGCGCCCGCCCCGGCGTGTGGCGGGCCGCCCTGCCGGCGACCGAGCCCGGCCTGTGGCGCGCCACCGACGGCACCCGCACCGCCCTCCTCGCCGTCGGCCCGGCCGATCCGCGCGAATTCGCCGACGTGCTGTCGACCGACCACCTCCTCGCCCCGCTCGCCGCCGCGACCGGCGGATCGATCACCCGCCTCGCCGGCGCCGAACTGCCGCAACCGCTCGTCCGCGATGGCGGCCGGACCATGGCCGGCCCCGGCTGGATCGGCCTCTCCGCCTCCCGCGCCTCGGTGCTGGAGGGCCTCGATCGCCTGCCGTTGTTCGAAGGCCTCCTCGCCCTCTCCCTCCTCCTCGGCCTCTTCGCCGCCGCCTGGTGGCGAGAAGGGCGGTAGAGCGGGTGTCCGAAGACGAGCCCCCTGGGTGGCGCCTCGAAGGCGATTGTCGTCACATATGGAAGCTCCATATATGATCGGCGATATCGATCTCGGAGCCCCCACCCCGGAGCCCCCCATGAACCTGCGCGACCTGCAATATGTCCTCGCCGTCGCCGATCTCGGCCATTTCGGCCGCGCCGCCGAGGCCTGCCACGTGTCGCAGCCGACGCTGTCGGGCCAGATCCTCAAGCTCGAGGACGAACTCGGCGTGCGCATCTTCGAGCGCGTCGGCCGTTCGATCCGTCCGACCCCGGTCGGCGAACAGATCCTCCACCACGCCCGCCGTGCCGTCTCCGCCGCCGACGACATCACCGCGCTCGCCCGGGCGAGCCGCGACCCGCTCGCCGGCCCGCTGCGCCTCGGCGTCATCCCGACGCTCGCCCCCTATCTGATGCCCTTCGTCCTGCCGATCGCCGCGGAAGCGCTGCCGGCGGCACCGCTGATGCTCTACGAGGACCTGACCGCCCATCTCCTCCAGGCGCTGACCGAGGGGCGGCTCGAAGCGGCGATCATCGCCTCCGACCCCGGCGATCCGCGCCTCGCCTCGCATCTCCTCTTCGACGAGCCGTTCTTCGTGGTGCTGCCGCCCGGCCATCCCCTCGCCGCCAAGGCCACCATCCACGCCGACGATCTCGACCCGAAGTCGCTGCTGCTGCTCGCCGACGGCCACTGCCTGCGCGATCAGGCGCTGGAGTTCTGCGGCCACCCCAATCGCGGCGAGACCGCCGGCGCCGACATCCGCGCCACGTCGCTCGAAACGCTGTTGCACCTGACCGCCGCCGACTACGGCATCACGTTGATCCCGCGCCTCGCCGTCGGTCACGACCTCGGCCTGATCGGCCGGCTGGAGGCGCGACCGCTCGAGGGCGACCACCACTTCCGCCGCGTCCGCCTCGTCCACCGGGTCAACACCCCGCGCCAGAAGGCCTTGGCGCTGCTCGCCGACATGATCCGCGACGGCGTGCCGGAAGGGGTGGCGCGGCTGGACGGTTGACCCGGCGTGGAAGGGAGGACGCCCCGTGCCGCTGCCGATGGAATATCAACACGCCTCCGACGACTTCGAGCGCTTCCTCGCCGACGCCCGTGAACGCGCCGATCTCGTCACCCGCAATCAGATCTGGACCATGGTCGACGCGGTGCTGCGCGTCTTCCGCCGCCGCCTGACGGCGAGCGAGGGCCTGCGCTTCGCCGAGGTGCTGCCGCCGGTCCTGCGCGCCATGTTCGTCACCGACTGGGACGTCGACGCGGAACCCGTGCCCTTCGCCGACCGAGCGGCGATGACGGAGGAGGTCCAGGCGGTGCGCGGCAACCACAACTTCGCCCCCGATACCGCCATCGCCTGCGTCGCAGGCGCGCTCCGCGCGGCGGTCGATCCGCAGGCCTTCGAACGGGTGCTGGAGACGCTCCCGGCGGGCGCGCGGGATTTCTGGGCGGCGTGAGGCTCAGATCCCGACCGCGTCCAACCCCGCCCGGTCCATCGCCGCGACGTCGGTGAGGATCGTCTTCGCGTCGCCCACGGCGATCAGCTTGCCGTGGTTGAACAGGGCCGCGTCGTCGGCGAAGCGGTGAGCCATGTCGACGTCGTGGGTGGTGAAGACCAGCGTCGTGCCACGTGCCTCGAGCTCGGCGAGGGTGGCGAGCAGGCGCTTGGCCGAGCGCGCGTCGAGCCCCGCCGTCGGCTCGTCGATCAGCAGCACCTCGGGCCGCATGGCGACCGCCCCGGCGATCGCCGCGCGCTTCTTCTGGCCGAAAGACAGCATGTGGGTCGGTCGATCCGCCAGATCGGCGATGCCCAGCGCCGCAAGCGCCTCCTCGACCCGGGCCCGAACCTCCGCCTCGGCGAGGTCGAGATTCATCGGTCCGAACGACACGTCCTCGAACACCGACGGGGCGAAGAGCTGGTCGTCGGCGTCCTGCAACACGAGGCCGACCCGCCGCCGCCAGGCGACGAGGCCGGTGCGATCGTAGGTCGCCGGCGCCCCGTCGAGGAGGATGCGCCCCCCGGTCGGCTTCAGAGTGCCGTTCAGGTGAAGGAGCAGCGTCGTCTTGCCCGCCCCGTTGGGGCCGAGGATGGCCAGCCGCCGCCCCTTTTCCACCGTCAGATCGAGCCGGTCGAGCGCCGGCACGCCGCCGGGATAGACATGGGTCAGCCCCTCGGCTCGGATCGGGCTCATCGCGTCGCGACCCCGAGAAGGACGAGGGCGGCGAGCGTCGCCACCACACCGGCGAGGCCGGCGACGGTCGCCGGCCGGCGTGGCGTCAGCACCCGCAAGGCACCGCCGTCCCAACCGCGCGCCATCAGCCCCGCCTCCATGCGATGCGCCCGGTCGAGGGCGCGCGGCAGGAGATTGGCGGCGAGAGCGCCGGACGAGCGGATGCGTCGGCGCCAACCGACATGGCCGAGCCGCGCCTCCTGCGCCGCATGCATGGCGGCGAAGGTGTCGGAAAGAACGAAGAGGAAGCGATAGACGAGGAGCGCCAGCTCGACGAGTTCCGTCGGCAACCGCAGACGCGCCAGCCCGGCGACGAGGTCGCTCGCCGGCGTGGTGAAGGCGAGGAGCAGCAGCGCCGCCGCCGCCGCGCCGGCGCGCAGGGTCAGCCCCGCCGCGTCGGCGAAGCCGTTCGGCGCCAGCCCGACGCCGTCGGCCCCGATCGTCACCAGGAGCGTCGCCGCGCCGGTGACGACGAAGCCGAGCGGCGCGGCCATGACGAGTGCCCAGGTCCGCGGCGCCACACCCGCGCCGACGATCGCCGCCGTCGCCGCGACGGCCAGCACCGCCGCGGCGGTCGGCCACGGCGGGAAGGCGAGCGCGACGACGAGCAGCCCGAGGGCGAGGACGACCTTCTCGGCGAGCGATCGTCCGCGCCACCGGTTGGTATGGGCGATTCTATCGACGGTCGTCATCGCGCCGGCGGCTCCCGTGACGACGGCCGAGGACATAACCGAGGATGCCGGCGCCGATCGCCGCCTGCAGGGCGAAGAGCGTGCTCTCGACCTCCTTCGACGGCGGCTCCCAGAACGGCGTGGTCCAGCGGGTGTAGCCGGGTCGAGCCGCTTCGATCGCCTGCGAGGCGACGTCGTCGGTACCGGTGAAGGCACCCTCGAGGCCGGGCCACACCAGCGGCAGGACGATGATCGCCACGGCGACGACGAGAAGGGCGACGGTGCGCCCACGGGTGAGGGTCAGATCCATGATCAGCGCCCTCCCGACAGCGGCGCGAAGCCGTGACCGGCATCGCCGCCGCGACCGACCAGCGCCGCCGCCACGACGACCGTGAGCAGGCCCTCGGCGATCGCCAAGGGCACCTGGGTCACCGCGAAGATGCCGGCGAACTTGACGAAGGATCCGGCGATGCCGGAGGTCGGATCGGGGAAGGCCAGCGCCAGTTGCAGCGACGTGACGACATAGGTCGAAAGATCGGCGAGCGCCGCGCCGAGGAACACCGCCACCGCGATCGGCAGACCGGCTCCGGTCGCCATTCGCCACGCCGCCCAGCCGACCCACGGGCCGGCGATCGCCATCGAGAAGACGTTGGCGCCGAGCGTCGTCAGCCCGCCATGGGCGAGCAGCAGCCCCTGGAACAGGAGCACGATCAGCCCGACCGGCGCCATCACCGCCGGGCCGAAGGTCATGGCGCCGAGGCCGGTGCCGGTCGGATGCGAGCAGGAGCCGGTGACGCTCGGCAGCTTCAGCGCCGACAGGATGAAGGTGAAGGCGCTCGCCGCGGCGAGCGTCAGTCGCGCCTCGGGGCGCTCCTTCAAGGTCCGACGGAGCGCGATCGTTCCGCCGACGACGAAGGGGGTCGCGGCGATCGTCCAACCGATCGCGTGACCCATCGGAAGGAATCCTTCCATGATGTGCATGCGTGTCCACCTCGTGTTCGACGCGCCGTGACCTGAGGCCATCGGCTCGCTCTCGGGACACCCCGCCCGAAAGACGCGCACGGCGCCGGGACCGACGGCAGGTCTCCTGGCTCGCGGGTCTTCGGGTCTCGGTCGAGCCTTCCCGGTCTGACGCTGCATCCTCCGGTGGGGGAGGATGCGACCAGTGGCCGATCGCCGCGTTCGTCACTTTCGAGACGTGGCGATCCGAACCGATACCTCTCCGCTCACAGTTGCGGGGGCAGCCACGGCCGACGCACCCGCTTCGGCCTCTCGTCGAGCGCCGTCGCGAATCTCGTATCCCGTGTTCCCTTTTCACCACGATCACGACGCGATCGTGGCACCATCGGTTCGGACACGGTAAGCACCCGGGGCAGACGGCGCAAGCGCAACCTCCGTCGCGCCCCCTCCCCGAGCCGGCGCACCTCGTCCGAACCATGCCCTCGAATTCCACAACGCGTTGACAGCGCCCCCGCACCGAACTCAGGATGTGCTCTCTTCGGTCGCGCCGGCCACCGTCGCGCAGCCCACGACAACGAGAGCCCATCGATGAACCTTTCGAAGACCCTGGCGTTCGGCGCGATTCTCGCCGTCACCCTGACCGCCGCCCACGCCCAGACGGTCGGCGACCTCACCGTCGACCATCCCTGGAGCCGCGCCACCCCGCCGGCCGCCCCGGTCGGCGCCGGCTATCTGGTCGTCACCAACAAGGGCAAGACAGCCGATCGTCTGGTCTCCGCGGCCTCCGACATCTCCACCAAGGTGGAGCTCCACGAGATGGCGATCACCGACGGCATCATGCGCATGCGCGCCCTCGATCAGGGCATCGCCGTTCCCGCCGGCGGCAAGGTCGAGTTCAAGCCGGGCGGCTACCACATCATGTTCATCGGCCTGAAGCAGCCGATCGCCAAGGATTCGCGCTTCAAGGGCACGCTCACCTTCGAGAAGGCCGGCACCGTCGAGGTCGAATACGTGGTCGAAGGCATGGGCAAGGCCCCCGCCGGCCATTCCGGCCACTGAGGTTCCGCCGACCTCGCCCGCCATCGACCGGCGTGAGGCGGATGTGCCCGGGACGAGCCTCCCGACATTCCGGGCGTCATCTCCGGACTTGATCCGGGGACCCATGATTCGAACAACTCATGGGTGCCCGGGGGTGCCCGGGTCGAGCTCGGGCATGACGGAGGGGAGGTTCGGGTTCTTCTGCGGGGACCGGAGGGGTGCCCGCCTCAGCCGCGCGGCCGCGTCAGGATCGGGAAATAGACGATGGCGAAGCCGG
>NZ_DAIPZB010000027.1:52116-68879 GCF_036782435.1 Pinisolibacter sp.
CCGCCTCAGCCGCGCGGCCGCGTCAGGATCGGGAAATAGACGATGGCGAAGCCGGCGAAGGCGACGAGCCAAGCGACCATCGCCACATGGAGGAGGACGAACTCGGCCTTCCCCATCCCCATGGCGATGCGTGCCACCGTGGCGACGAAGGCGCCGAGATAAATCGCCTGGATCGACCGCGTCGCATGGAGCATCCGCCCGGTGTGGCCGAGGCTCGCCCGCGTCATCACCGCCAGCGTCATCGTCGCCAGCGCGCCGACCGTCCAGGCGTGCAGCGCCGCCGAGGCGAGGAGCGGCACCACCCCGAGGATCGTCCCGCCGAGGAGCAGGAAGCCGACCGGCACGAAGAGATAGGCGACGTGCAGGACGAGCACGAGCTTCTCGCCAGCCGTCCGCCAGCCGACCCAGCGCCACAGCCGCACCGCCTGGAAGCCGCCGGCGGCGACCAGCGCCGAGCCACTCGCCCGATGGTCCGGCAGCACCACCCACATCGCCAGCGCCACGCTCGACACACCGATCACCACCGCGTCGAACCGCGCGAAGGGCACCGGCATTCGGCCACCGCGCGAGCGCAGCCAATTGGCGGTGAAGCTCGGCACGATGCGCCCGCCGATGACCGCGACCAGCACCACCGCCGCGGCGATGCCGATTCGAGTGCCGTGGGACGCGGTGCCGCGAAGGATCGCCTCGACGTGGAAGACGACGTTGCCGAGCGCCAGGAGGGCGACGAGGCCGACGATTCGGAGGTTGCGCCGGTTCTTGCCCGTCCACACTTCGCGTGCCGTGAGCCCGGTCAGTGCCAGAAGGAACGACGCGTCGATCGCCGCAGCCGACCAGGCGCCGATCGGCCCGGAGACCAGCACCGCGACACGGCCCGCCGCCCACAGAGCGACGAGCCCGGCGAGCGGCCGCCCGACCACCGGCAACCGCCCGGTCCAGTTGGGGATGGCGGTGAGCAGGAAGCCGGCGACCGCCGCCGGCAGATAGCCGTAGAGCAGTTCGTGGACGTGCCAGTCGAGACCCGAGAAGGCGCTCGGCACCTCGAAATGCCCCTCGAACATCGGGATCCACAGGATGATCGCGATCGCCGCCCAGATCGCCCCGAAGAGGAAGAACGGACGGAAACCGCCGGTGAGGATCGCCGGCCCGCGATGGGCGCGCATCTGTTCGGCCGTGGTCGCCATGCTCGTTCCCTTTCCCGCGCCCTTTCGGCGCCTCGGCCCGTTTGTCGCCCCACAGCGTCCGCGCTCCATTGACGAAGGACAAGACGAGGTGGTTCCGATCCGATCAAATTCCGGGCATCATCGCGGCCCCCGAGACCCGAGCCGGGTCCGCCGAGCCCCCCCAGGAGCGCGAAACAGCGAATGACGTCAGAAGCCTCCGATGCGACCGCGGTGCCGATCGGCGTCGTCACCGTTTCCGATCGTGCCTCGCGCGGCATCTACCAGGATCTCTCCGGCCCGGCGATCGAAACCTATCTCACCGAGGTGCTCGCCACCCCTTTCCGCATCGTTCGCCGCATCGTCGAGGACGAACAGCCGGCGATCGAGGCGGCGCTGAAAGACCTCTGCGACGTCGAGGGCTGCCAGCTGGTGGTGACCACCGGTGGCACCGGCCCGGCGCCGCGCGACGTCACGCCGGAAGCGCTCTTCGCCGTCTGCGACCGCATGATGCCCGGCTTCGGCGAAGCGATGCGGGCCAAGAGCCTGACCATCGTGCCGACCGCCATCCTCTCGCGCCAGGAGGCGGGCCTGCGCGGCTCTTCGCTGATCATCAACCTGCCGGGCAAACCGGCGTCGATTCGCGACTGCCTCGACGCGGTGATGCCGGCGGTGCCCTATTGCATCGACCTCGCCGGCGGTTACCGCCTCGACACCCGCCCCGAGCGCATGGTGGCGTTCCGGCCCAAGGGAGCGTGAGGCGATGACCGACGAACCACGGATGTTGACCGCCCTGCTCTATGCCCAGGGAGAAGGCGCGGTGATCGGCCGCCTCGCCGAGGACGCCCGCACCCTCGGCTTGGCGCTCGCCGGCATGATCCAGAAGGACGAACGCCGTCCCGATCGCCGTCGTTGCGACATGAGTCTCGTCGACCTGCCGACCGGAACCGAGATCCCGATCTCACAGGACCGCGGGCGCGAGGCCCGCGGCTGCCGATTGGATCACGGAGCGCTGGAGGAAGCGGCGGCGCTGGCCATGCGTGGCCTCGATTCGGATCCGCTCCCCGACCTCCTGGTCCTGTCGAAATTCGGCAAACGCGAGATCGAAGGCCACGGCTTTCGTCAAATAGTCGAACGCGCGGTGGAACTCGGGGTACCCGTACTGGTCGGTGTCGGCGCCGAACACGTGGCCGGTTTCCTCGACTTCGCCGGCGAATACGGCATCGTGCAGGATGACGAGAGCACCGCACGCGGCTGGCTGAAGTCGATCGCCGCTCGCCGCATGGCGTGAAATCGAGCATGCGGAATTCGACATCACATCAGAGAAGGCGAATATTCTATCGTGTTGCCGCCGATTACTTTCATGATATTCTAGCTTTCGTCGGAGCATATCCTCCCAGCATCGGACCGGAGGGTGTCGGTCGCTTCGTAGACTTACGCATGGATCCGGATGCTGTCCGTAGTCGACCGGAAGCGGGAGCTCGCGCGAGCTTACCAAATATCAAGTTCTCGTGAACGCCGGCCCGGCATGTTCCGGGGCGATCGGAAAGAGACCGAAGAGATGTCGCTCGACCTGGCACGCCGCGACCTGTTCCGTGGACGGTTCGTCCGCCCCGCGGAGAAGCGCGTCCTGCGCCCGCCGACGGCGCTGTTCGAGACCGCTTTCCGCACCGCCTGCGACGGATGTCTGGCCTGCGTCACCGCCTGTCCGACGAAGATCATCCGTCTCGACGCCGAGCGCCGGCCGGTCCTCCAGTTCACGCATGGCGAATGCGAATTCTGCGGCGACTGCGCCGATGCCTGCCCGACCGGTGCCCTCGCCCGCGAGGGTGCGCGGCCGTGGACGGTGAAGGCCGAGATCGGCGGCAAGTGTCTGGCGATCGGCGGCGTCCACTGCCGCTCCTGCGGCGACGCCTGCCCGACTTCGGCGATCCGGTTCGCCCCGCGCGCCGACGGGCGGTTCCTGCCGATCCTCGCGCAGGGCACCTGCACCGGCTGCGGCGCCTGCTTCTCTGTCTGCCCGAGCGACGCCATCGACATCCACGAACGCCAACCACACGAGGGAGCGACGGCATGAACGTCATCGGTGTCCTGGTCATGACAGTGCCCGAGCACGAGGACGAGGTCGTCGCCCGCCTCGCCGAGATGCCCGGGGTGGAGATCCACGCCTCCTCCGGCGACGGCCGTCTGGTCGTCACCGCCACCGACGAGGACACCGCCCTCGCCTCCGATGCGCTGATGGCGATGCAACTGATGCCGCACGTGATCGACGCTTCGCTCGTCTACCACGCCTACGAACCCGAGACCGACGAACCCGAGGCCGGCGCCCGCGCCGCCTGATCCAACCCCAACCGACCTCTGGAGGGTCGCGACCGATGACGATCGACACTTCCCGCCGCGACGTGCTGAAGGCCTCCGCCGCCGCCGCCACCGCTGCGGTGGCCGGTATCTCGCTGCCCGCCTCCGCCGCCCCCGTCGGCGACGCCGGCATTCGTTGGGACAAGGCGGTCTGCCGCTTCTGCGGCACCGGCTGCTCGGTGCTGGTCGGCACCAAGGCCGGCCGCGTCGTCGCCACCCAGGGCGACCCGGAAGCCCCGGTCAACCGCGGCCTCAACTGCATCAAGGGCTACTTCCTGTCCAAGATCATGTACGGCCAGGACCGCCTGACGACGCCGCTGCTGCGCAAGAAGAACGGCAAGTACGACAAGAACGGCGACTTCACGCCGGTCTCGTGGGACGAAGCCTTCGACATCATGGCGCAGAAGTGGAAGGAAGCGCTGAAGGCCAAGGGCCCGTCGGCCGTCGGCATGTTCGGCTCCGGTCAGTGGACGATCTGGGAGGGCTATGCCGCTTCCAAGTTCATGAAGGCCGGCCTGCGCTCCAACAACCTCGACCCGAACGCCCGCCACTGCATGGCCTCGGCCGTCGTCGGCTTCATGCGCACCTTCGGCATCGACGAGCCGATGGGCTGCTACGACGATCTCGAGCACGCCGACGTCTTCGTGCTGTGGGGCTCCAACATGGCCGAGATGCACCCGATCCTGTGGTCGCGTCTCACCAACACCCGCCTCACCAAGCCGGGCAGTGAGGTCCATGTCCTGTCGACCTTCGAGCATCGGTCCTTCGAGCTCGCCGACAACGGCATGATCTTCAACCCGCAGACCGATCTGGCGATCCTCAACTACATCGCCAACTACATCATCCAGAACAATGCGGTGAACAAGGCGTTCGTCGAGCGCAACGTCGTCTTCACCAAGACCGCGACCGACATCGGTTACGGCCTGCGCCCGGCGCATCCCCGTCAGAAGGAGGCCAAGAACCCCGACGACGGCAAGATGACGCCGATCTCCTTCGAGGAATACGCGGAACTGGTGAAGCCCTACACCGCCGAATACACCTCGCAGCTGTCCGGCGTGCCGGTCGACAAGCTGGAGCGTCTGGCCAAGGCCTACGCCGACCCGAACCGCAAGGTCATGTCGCTGTGGACCATGGGCTTCAACCAGCACACCCGCGGCTCCTGGGTGAATTCGCTGTGCTACAACGTCCACCTGCTCGTCGGTAAGATCTCCGAGCCGGGCAACTCGCCCTTCTCGCTCACCGGTCAGCCCTCGGCCTGCGGCACCGCCCGCGAGGTCGGCACCTTCGCCCATCGCCTGCCGGCCGACATGGTCGTCAACAACCCCGAGCATCGCAAGCTCGCCGAAACGATCTGGAAGCTCCCCGAGGGCACGATCAACGAGAAGGTCGGCTTCCACGCGGTCCTGCAGCACCGCATGCTCAAGGACGGCGTGCTCAACGCCTACTGGGTGCAGTGTACCAACAACATGCAGGCCGCCCCGAACATGAACGAGGAGGGGTATCCGGGCTACCGCAACCCCGCCAACTTCATCACCGTGTCGGACCCCTATCCGACGGTGACGGCGCTCTCCGCCGACCTGATCCTGCCCACCGCCATGTGGGTGGAGAAGGAAGGCGCCTACGGCAATGCCGAACGCCGCACCCAGTTCTGGCGCCAGCAGGTCGCCCCGCAGGGCGAGGCGCGCTCCGACGTCTGGCAGACGGTCGAGTTCTCCAAGCGCTTCAAGGTCGAGGAGGTCTGGCCGGCCGAACTCATCGCCAAGAAGCCCGAACTCGCCGGCAAGACCCTCTACGAGGTGCTCTTCAAGAACGGCAACGTCGACAAGTACCCGACCAGCGAAGTGGCCGAGGGCTTCGAGAACCAGGAATCCAAGGACTTCGGCTTCTACCTGCAGAAGGGCCTGTTCGAGGAATACGCCGCCTTCGGCCGCGGCCACGCCCACGACCTCGCGCCCTTCGACACCTACCACAAGGCCCGCGGCCTGAAGTGGCCGGTGGTCGACGGCAAGGAGACCAATTGGCGCTTCCGTGAAGGCTACGACCCCTACGTCAAGCAGGGCGAGGGCGTGAAGTTCTACGGCTACAAGGACAACAAGGCGCGCATCATCTTCGCGCCCTACGAGCCGCCGGCGGAGAGCCCGGACAAGGACTTCCCGCTGTGGCTGGTCACCGGCCGCGTGCTCGAGCACTGGCATTCGGGCTCCATGACCCGCCGCGTGCCCGAACTCCACAAGTCGTTCCCGGCCGCGGTGCTGTTCATGCACCCCGACGACGCGATGTCGCTCGGCCTGCGCCGCGGTCAGGAGATCAAGGTCTCCACCCGCCGCGGCGAAGTGGCGACCCGCGTCGAAACCCGCGGCCGCAACAAGCCGCCGAAGGGTGTCGTCTTCTTCCCGTGGTTCGACGAAGGCCAGCTCGTCAACAAGCTGACCCTCGACGCGACCTGCCCGCTGTCGAAGGAGACCGACTACAAGAAGTGCGCCTGCAAGGTGGAGCGCGCCTGAGACGACGGGAGGGGTTCGCCGCCGACGCCGAACGGCGCCCGGTGATCCCCTCCCCCTCCCCCATCCGGGGAGACCGCGAACCGGCGATGGACCACGACCGCATCGCCCGGAGTTCGCCGACGATGATCCGCTCCGCGGGAGTTTCCCCACGGGCGGAAACGGGGCGGAGCGGGGGGCTCTACCTCTCCATGCGACCCTCCTTCGAGGATCGTTCCGAGAAAAACGTCACCCGACCCGAGAAGATCGAAAGTCCCATGTCGCCCAAGTCCACCACCCCTGACGGGCTCGTGAGCCCCGAACGCCGCAAGGTGCTCGAGACCGCCGCGCGCGGTGTCGTCGGCGCCGGTGTCGCCGGCGTGATGCTGGGGGCCCATCAGAAGTCGGCCGAAGCCAAGCCGACGCTGGCGATCCGTCCGCCCGGCGCGCTGGCCGACGAGGCGAAGTTCCTCTCCGCCTGCATACGCTGCGGTCTGTGCGTGCGCGCCTGCCCCTACAAGACCCTGACGCTCGCCGACCTCGGCGACCACGTCGCCAACGGAACGCCCTATTTCGTCGCCCGCAAGATCCCCTGCGAGATGTGCGAGGACATTCCTTGCGTGAAGGCCTGCCCGACCGGCGCGCTCGAGCACTCCCTCGTCGACATCAACAAGGCCAAGATGGGCACCGCCGTGCTCGTCGACGAGGAGAACTGCCTGAACTTCCTCGGGCTCAGGTGCGACGTCTGCTATCGCGACTGCCCGGTGATCGACAAGGCGATCACCCTCGAACTCGAATCGAACCCGCGCACCCGCAAGCACGCGATCTTCCGCCCGACCGTCCATGCCGCCGACTGCACCGGCTGTGGCAAGTGCGAGAAGTCCTGCGTGCTCGAGGAAGCGGCGATCAAGGTGCTGCCGTTGAAGGTCGCCCGCGGCGAACTCGGCGCCCACTATCGCCTCGGCTGGGAAGAGTACAAGAAGAACCAGGGTCCGCTGGTCAAGGACATCATCGATCTGCCGGATCGCGCGCCGGGCGACATCACGCCGCCCTCCGGCGTGCCCGATGCGCCGCCGATCCTCGATCCGTCGAAGCTGCCGGGGGGGTGGAAGCCATGACCGCCGTCACCCCCACCCGGCTCAATCGCGAAGCCCGCCTCGCCGCCGCCGGCGAGATGCCGGCCCGCTCCTTCCTCACCCGCAACAGGTTCCTCATCGCCCGCCGGGCGACGCAGATCCTGGTGCTGGCGCTGTTCCTCACCGGCCCGCTCTTCGGGCTGTGGATCGCCAAGGGGACGATCGCCTCGTCGATGACCTTCGACGTGCTGCCGCTGACCGACCCCTTCATGGTGTTGCAGATGCTGGCGGCGCGGCACTGGCCCGAGGGGCTGGCCCTCATCGGTGCCCTCATCGTCCTCGCCTTCTATGCGCTGGTCTCCGGACGCCTCTACTGCTCCTGGGTCTGCCCCATCAACCCGGTGACCGACCTCGCCTTCTGGGCGCGCGAGAGGCTCGGCCTCCAGGCCAAGGGCTGGCAACCGCGCCCCGGCACCCGCTGGTTCGTCCTGGCGATGGCGCTGGTCGTCTCGGCCGTCACCGGCGCGATCGCCTGGGAACTGGTCAATCCGATCACCATGGCCTTCCGCGTCGTGGTCTTCGGCTCGGCCGCGAGCGCCACCTTCGTCGCCGCCGTCTTCCTCTTCGACCTGTTCGTGGCGCGCCACGGCTGGTGTTCACATCTGTGTCCGGTCGGGGCGTTCTACGGCCTGATCGGCTCCGGCGGGCTCCTCCGGGTCTCGGCGAACCGCCGAGCCGCCTGCGATCACTGCATGGACTGCTATGCGGTCTGCCCGGAGCCGCACGTCATCTCTCCGGCCCTCGAGGGCGCCAAGAAGGGGCTCTCGCCGGTCATCCTGTCACGCGATTGCACCGCCTGCGGACGCTGCATCGATGTGTGCGACCGTATCGTCTTCCGCTTCACCCATCGCTTCGACGTATCCGAGACCGCAGAGGGGGGTACCCACCGGTCGAACTGTTCGGGAGAAAAACAATGAGGATCATGTTCGTCGCGGCGCTCGGCCTCGTCGCCGGTCTGAGCTTCGGTATCGCTTCGGCGTCCGCCCAGGAGGTCAAGACGCTGCGCGGCGCGGCCCCGCAGGCCGACGTCGCGGTGCCGGAAACCGCCCACCAGAACGTCTCCGGCCGCTTCGATCGCGCCTATCGCCAGCAGCCGCCGCTGATCCCCCATCAGATCGATCGCTACCAGATCGACCTCAAGGCCAATCAGTGCCTGAGCTGCCACGACTGGTCGACCGCCGCCAAGAACGGCGCCCCGACCCTGTCGATGACCCACTATCTCGATCGTGACGGCCACCAGACCGACACCGTCGCCGGGACCCGTTGGTTCTGCAACCAGTGCCACGTGCCGCAGGCCGATGCCAAGGAACTGGTCGAAAACACCTTCAAGCCGTCCTCCACCGTCAAGTGAGCGGCGAGGCGTGTGAACGGATCCCTCGGGCCTCGCGGAACGGAGCGCTGGAACCATGACCGATACGAACACGAGCGCCACCCGGCCGGGTTTCCTCCGGCGCCTGTGGACGACCCTCTGGACACCGGCGGCGCGCACCGCCCTCGGTGTGCTTCTCATCGTCGGCTTCGTCGGCGGTGTCGTCGTCTGGGGCGGCTTCAACTGGGCGTTGGAACTCACCAACACCGAGACCTTCTGCATCTCCTGTCACGAGATGAAGGAGAACGTTTACGCCGAGTACAAGCAGACGCCGCACTTCCAGAACGGCTCCGGCGTGCGCGCCACCTGCCCGGATTGCCACGTGCCGAAGGAATGGACCCACAAGATCATCCGTAAGATCCAGGCGTCCAACGAGCTGTGGGGCCATTTCGTCACCCAGTCGATCTGGACCAAGGAGAAGTTCGACGCCCGCCGCATCGAACTCGCCAAGCACGAATGGAAGCGGATGAAGGAGACCAACAGTCGCGAGTGCCGCAACTGCCACAACTTCGACTACATGGACTTCACCAAGCAGGAGACCCGGGCCGGCAAGCAGCATCAGACCGCGCTCGACCAGGGCAAGACCTGCATCGATTGTCATCAGGGCATCGCCCATCGTCTCCCGCAGGGTGGCCGCGAAGCCTACGAGGACATGTTGAAGACGATGAAGTGATCGGCTCGGCCGAGGCGACGTCGAGGTCGATCGAAGCGGGTCGCGCGACACCGGTTCGATGATGTAGAAGAGACGGGCCGCCCCCCGGGGACGGCCCGTTCTTTCGTCCTCGCGCGCAAGGTGACCCGCCTCGATGGCATCTCGACTCAGGACGGCGCTCGACGCGGCCGATCTCGACAAGGTGAACTGTTCGCCGCTCTTCGCCCATCTCGGCGAGGACGTCGCCCGCGCCGTGATCGGCGATCGCGAACCCAAGACCTACGAGCGCGGCCGTTCGATCTTCCTCCAGGGCGATCCGGCCGACGCCTTCTTCCTGGTGCTCGACGGCTGGGTGAAGCTGTTTCGCGCCATGCCCGACGGCGGCGAAGCGGTGGTGGCGGTGATGGCGCCGGGCGAATGTTTCGCCGAGGCCGTGATGTTCATCGGCGGGCGCTATCCCGTGGCCGCCGAAGCGGTCACCGATTGCCGCCTGCTGCGTGTCGAAGCGCGAGCCGTGCGCGCCGCCATGCAGGCCGACCCGCGTGTCGCCACGGCCCTCCTCGCCTCCATCGCCCACCACACCGAGACGCTCTCCGATCAGGTCGAACACATGAAGGTGCTCGGCGCGCCGCAGCGTGTCGCCGACTTCCTGGTGCGCACCGCCCGCGTCAAGACCGGCTCGACCAGCCTGACGCTGCCCTACGACAAGGCGCTGATCGCCCGCCGTCTCGGCATGACGCCGGAGAGCTTCTCCCGGGCGCTGGCCATCCTGCGCGACCACGGCGTCCAGGTCGACCGCGACGCCGTCGCCATCGCCAACGTCGGCCGCTTGAAGTCCTTCGTCCGCGAAACCGCCGACCGCGCCTGAGATCGGATACGCGAGATTCTCAACGTTCGGAATCGGACCCGCCGATCGGGTGAGGCTCGGGATCGGGGACGACCTGTCTCATTCCCGAAGCCGCTTCGCCGTGCTCATGATACCGGCGAAACAGCGATCGGGCCGCTTCGGCAGGGCGGTCCGATGGTCGGTCATGCGGTCGGAAGGGTTGTCGAAGCCCGTTCGGAATGTCAGTTTCGGCGAAACGGCGCGCAGACGCCGACGATGTACGAGAAGGGCGACGAGATGGATGCGGCCGACTGGACGGTTGTCCGGCGCAGCACGATGTTCCGCACGACCGACGAAGCGAAACTGCGCGACATCATCGGTGATCGCAGTCCGCGCACCCATCCGCGCGGTCAGGTGCTGTTCCTGCAGGGCGATCACATCGACGGCCTGCATCTGGTCGTCGCCGGCTACGTCAAGCTCTACCGCCAGACCGAGGAAGGCGCCGACGCCATCGTCAGCGTCCACGGCCCGGGACAGAGCTTCGGTGAGACCGCGGCGCTCCTCGCCACCCCGGCGCACGCCACCGCCGAGACGATCTCCGAGGCCCGGATCCTCACCATCGACGCCGAACGGCTGCGCAGCCGCCTCGGCGCCGATCCCGATCTCGCCTTCGCGATGCTCGCCTCGGCCTCGATGCATCTGCGCTCGATGGTCGACGAACTGGAACGCCTCAAGGGCCTGCCCGGGCCGCGCCGCGTCGCCGGTTTCCTCTGCGACCTCGCCGGCACCGACGAAGGCGCGGCGTCCTTCGATCTGCCCTACGAGAAATCGCTCATCGCCGGCCGTCTCGGCATGACGCCGGAGAGCTTCTCGCGCGCACTCGCCAAACTGCGCGACCACGGCGTCTCGATCGAGCGCGAACACGTCCGCATCTCCAAGCTGCAGAATCTCCGCGACTTCTTCGAAGGCGAAGCGGCCTGAGCGGTCGACGCTCGCCTCTCGCACATGCGGCGCACATGGCGAACGCCTCGACGGACACACCGTTCCGAGCCCGCCGACGAGCTTCACGGCGAGAAGGCGGCCGCACCGGACCATCGGAGCCGGCGGCGACCGCGGATCTCTCCGCTTCGCGCTTTGCCCTTCTCGGCTCGCGACGCCCTCGTCCTCCCACGACGGTCCACCGCTCCGCGGAGCGTCCCACACCGGGCCACATCCCGAACTCCCGAAATTTCGACCTGTTCGAAACCCGGTGAGTGAAGGCGACGACGAACGCCCGTCGGCCGGTCGGCGACGCTCGCGAATTTCGGACGAATCCGGAATCCAAGAGGCCGGTATCATGCCCTCCATCTGTTGAAAGATCTTCATATTATGCATGTCACATGCATTTATTCACATATCGGCCGATCGCCGCTACGACGAGGTCCTGCGAGATCGACGACAAGGAGAAGGACCGAACCGGCGAAGGATTCACGGTCGGTTCGAGCCGTCGAGATCGATCCGCTCGACCCCGCTCGCATCCAGCTTCGCCAGGTGACCGGCGACCGTCGCGCCCGCCACCATTCGATCGGGCACGATCTCGGCGAGCGGCACCAACACGAAGGCGCGTTCCGTCAGATACGGGTGCGGCAGGCGCAGGCCCGGCTCGTCGATGTCGCGGCCGTCGTAGTCGAGCACGTCGAGATCGATCGCCCGCGGCCCCCACTTCACCTCGCGGCGGCGGCCGAGCGACGTCTCGGTGGCGAGGCACAGGTCGAGCAGCGCCCGCGGCGTGAGCGCGGTCTCGACCGCCACGCAGGCGTTGACGAAGGCCGGTTGCTCGGTCAGCCCCCAGGGCGGCGTCTTCCAGTTCGACGACCGCGCCACGACCTTCGCGCCGCCGGCCTCCAGCCGGCGGATCGCCTCGTCGAGCGTCGCCGCCACGTCGCCGAGATTGCCGCCGAGACCGATCAGCGCCTCAACCATCGCGACGCCGCACGATCTCGATGGCGACGCCGTCGAGGATGGTCGGGATCGGCGCCGCCGGCTTCTCGACCCGCACCGTGATGGTGTGGATCTGCGGATAGGAGGCGAGGATCTGCCGGGCGATCACCTCGGCCAGCCCCTCGATCAGCGCGAAGCGCCGCTCGGTCGACACGTCGACGACGATCTTCGCCAGCCGGTCGTAGGAGACGGTGCGCTTCCAGTCGTCGGCCTCCGCCGCCGGGCGGAGATCGAGGCCGGCGTCGAGCGACACGTAGAAGCGCTGCCCGAGCTTCTCCTCTTCCGGATGGATGCCGTGATAGGCGTAGACGGCGATACGGGTGAGCAGGATGCGGTCGGTCACGGGCGGGTTCCTTGGGGTCGCGAGGCTGGCCTCGAGCGGACGATCGCATCGGTGACGCGGGCCGCTTCGACGTGCGGGCGGACGTCGTGGACGCGGATGATCGCGGCGCCGGCGAGGATGCCGGCGACGTTGGTGGCGAGCGTGCCGAAGAGGCGTTCCTCCGTCGGCAGATCGAGGATGGCGCCGATCATCCGCTTGCGCGACGTGCCGAGCAGGATCGGCCGGCCGAGGACGGAAAGCTCGGCGAGCCGCGCCAGGGTCTCGAGGTTCTGCTCGAAGGTCTTGCCGAAGCCGATGCCCGGATCGATCGCCACGTCGTCTTCGGCGACACCGGCGGCGAGCGCGATGTCGATCGAGCGGCGGAAGAACGCGAGCTGGTCGGCGATCGTGTCGATCGCCGCATCGGCCGTCTCGCGATTGTGCATGACGATCACCGGCGCGCCGTGCGCCGCCGCCACCCGGGCGATGTCGGGATCGCGGGTCAGCCCCCAGACGTCGTTGACGATCGTCGCGCCGGCCGCCAGCGCCTTCGCAGCGGTCGAGGCCTTGTAGGTGTCGATCGAGATCGGCAGCGGCGAGGTCTTCGCCAGTTCGGCGATCACCGGCAGCACCCGCCGCTGTTCCTCCTCGGCCGGAACCGCCTCGTGGCCCGGCCGGGTCGACTCGCCGCCGATGTCGACGATGTCGGCTCCTTCGGCGATCATCCGCTGCGCCTGCGCCATCGCCCGATCGAGGTCGGCGAAGCGGCCGCCGTCGGAGAAACTGTCGGGCGTGGCGTTGAGGATGCCCATCACCAGGGTGCGTCGGCCGAGATCGGGAAGCCGCGCGCGCCCGCGCGCCGCAGCCTGTGGCATGGCGAGGAAGGGTGTGAGGGGAGCTTCGGACATGGTGATGGCGCTCGAGCCGCGCGGCGGAGCCCGCGCAGCAGATCTCTAACCCTCTCCGCCTCGCGAGGCGAGGCGGAAAGCGCTCGACCGCCATGCGTCGAATCACGAAGGTCGGCCACGAAGATCGGCCATGAAGGTCGGCCATGAAGGCCGGGACGACTCGCCGGGACGTGAGCGGTGTACGCCGGCGCGACCGACGGCCACCGACGCGTCGTGCCGCCTCAGCCCATCCGGATCACCTTCGCCCCGACCGCGGCGGCGAGCGCCCGCGGAGCGACGGCGAAGACGGCGAAGGGCGTGCCCGCCGCCGCCCACACGCGGGCATGGCCGAGCAGATCCTCGTCGATGAACACGTCGAGCGCCGTGGCGTGACCGAAGGGCGGGATGCCGCCGATCGCATAGCCGGTGACGGTGCGGACGTCCTTGCCCGGCATCCGCTCCAACGCCTCGCCGATCGAGCCGGCGACGGCCGTCTCGTCGACCCGGTTGGACCCGGCGACGAGCAGCAGATACGGCCTCCCCGAGGCCGCCCCCCTGAACACCAGCGATTTGACGATCTCGCCGACCGCACAGCCGCAGGCCGCGGCCGCTTCTTCCGCCGTGCGCGTCGACGCCGGCATCGCCACCACCTCGACGGCGAGGCCGAGGTCGCGCGCGGCGGCGGCGACCCGCGCCGCTGCGGGGGCGAGGTCGGAGGTCGCTTCGTCGTTCATGCCGCGTCTCCGATCAAGGAACGAGGGGGCTCCGTGAGATCTCGACCACGCCGGAGGAGGCGTTGCGGAAGCCGCGCTCGATCCGCGTGGTGCGCCAGTCGCCGACGCCGCCGGTGATCTCGAACAGGTTCCACCCCGCCCCGCGCCGTCCCGGCCCCGGATTGCGCGACGCCGACGGCACGCCGACCAACGGCACCGGCCCGTCCTTGCCGTCGAGCCATTCGACGGTGGCGCGGTGGGTGTGGCCGTGCAGGATCAGTTCGGCGCCGTGCCGGCGGATCACGTCGCGGAACCGCGCCGTGCCGATCAGCCGGCCGGCCCAGTGGATCGGCTTCTTCGACGGCGGATGGTGGATCAGCACCACTCTGTAGAGCCCCTCGTGGGCGTAGCGGTCGAGGAGGTCCGCCACCCGCATCGCCTGACTGGCGTCGAAACGGCCGGTCGCCATGAACGGCGCCGTCGCCTCGGCCGACGAGACGCCGACGATGCCCACCGGCCCGCGCCGGCGGCAGAACGGGAAACGCCCGGCCTCGCCGAAGTCGCCCTTGACGAAGGGCGCCCAGGCTTCGGAGGCGCGCTTCAGCGCCCCGCGCACATAGGCGTCGTGATTGCCCGGCACCGCCGAGACGTCGTGCGGATTGCCGAGGCTCGCCAACCACCGCCGCGCCGGTTCGAGTTCGGCGTCGAGGGCGATGTTGACGATGTCGCCGGTGACCGCCACGTGGTCGGGAGAATGGGCGACGAGATCGTCGACCAGATCGCCGAGCACCGTCGGTCGCATCCCACCGCGACCGCGGTTGAGGCGCCAATTGATGTAGCCGAGCACCCGCTTTCCCGCGAGTTCTCTGAGGCGGGGTTCGGGCAGCGGACCGAGGTGGGGATCGGAAACGTGGGCGAGGCGGAACATGGCCCCGTGGAACTAGCGTCGGACGCCGTCCGGGTCCAGACGGCGAAAGACGAAAGTGGGTGGGCCGACGCATAAAAAAGCGGCGGAGCCGATCCGGCTCCGCCGCTTCGATGACGGCTCGGGTCGCGACCCGTGATCGTCGCGCTCAGCCCCAGAAGGTCTTCAGGATCGCGTGGACGCGCGGATCGGTCAGATCGACGGCGGGCTTCCACTGATAGGAGACGGGGCGGGCCTTGCGACGCAGAAAGGCGAACATGATATCGGTTCCTCGGTTCGACGCCCGGCGGTCGGGGTTTCGTTTCGGAAACGGCGATACCGCCCGCACTTCTTTCGAGAAGTGTGGTTCGCACGAGCGACGTGCTGATCTGATGCCGCTCTTCTAGGCAATTGCCTGAAAAAGAGCTAGGTGCAGTGCACAATGGCCGCCATGCAATGGGCGCATGGCATACTTCATTCTTCATTCACGAATGCGGGTTCCGGAATGTCGATACGCGAGACGCCCCGCTTCTCCCTGGTCCGCTTCGCCAAGCCCTTGACCAAGCGCCTCGGCGCCTGGGCCGGCCTCGTGGCGCGCGCGACGACCCTCGGGGTGCGTGCCGTCGTGCGCGACGAGGAAGGTCGTATCCTCCTGGTGCGGCACACCTATCTGCCCGGCTGGTATCTGCCCGGCGGCGGCGTCGATCCCGGCGAGACCGTCGCCGCGGCGGCCGTCCGCGAGGTGGCCGAGGAGACCGGGGTCGCGACCCTCGAGAAGCCCCGCCTCTTCGCGCTCTATCTCAACCGTCGCGTCTCGCGCCGCGACCATGTCGCGCTCCTCGTCTTCGATGCGCCCGTCGCAGGGCAGACCCTCCGCCGCCCGGCGATCGAGATCGCCGAAGTCGGCTTCTTCGCCCTCGACGCGCTGCCTCGGGAGACCACCGGCGCCACCCGTCGCCGCCTCGCCGAGGTCTTCGAGGGCAGCGCGATCACGGCGGAATGGTGAGCCGGCCTTGCGAGACCCGCCCCGACCGTGCTAACCGGCGGCCGTCTCGGGCGATGAACGCCCCGAGCGAGGACACGATGATCCCGACGCTGCGCATCTCGCGACGACGAACCGAACGACCCGGCACCCGCCGCGTCGCCGTCGTGATCTCGCGCGCCTGACACCGGACGATGCGGCCTCGCCGCCACCGGGTGGGCGGGCGGCAGGACCCGACGCGGGAAACCTTCCCCTCCCCCGCATCCGGATTGTTCCCATGACCACCCATACCCCGGTGATCCGGCCCGAGACGCCGGCCGAAGATGCCGCGATCGAAGCCCTCCACGAACACGCCTTCGGCCCCGGCCGGTTCGCCCGCACCGCCTTCCGCCTGCGCGAGGGAGTCGCCTGCGATCCCGATCTGTCGCTCGTCGCGCTGGTCGACGGCCGCCTCGCCGGCTCGGTCAAACTCACCGCCATCCGCATCGGCGACGCGCCGTCGCTGCTCCTCGGACCGCTCGCGGTCGACCCCGACCACGGTAGCCGCGGCCTCGGCCGGGCGTTGGTGCGCGCCGCGGTGGAGAAGGCGCGCGCCCTCGGTCATCGCTCGATCCTGCTGGTCGGCGACGCCCCTTACTACGGACCGTTGGGCTTCCACCATGTGAAGCCGACCGACGTGATCATGCCCGGGCCGGTCGACACCGCCCGCGTGCTCCTGTGCGAGCTCGTCGAGGGCGCCGCCGCCGAGGCCAAGGGCCGCGTCAAGAGCGCCCGCTGGGGGTGATATCAGTCTTGCGAAGTTCCGACCGTTTTCCGGGCGGTTCGGTTTCGAAGGTCGGTGCTCCGACGTCCCCTCCCCCGCAAGGGGGGAGAGGACTGGATGCGAGGGCCTTCGGTAGATCCACGCCGATCGAGTCGAAAATTCGTGAGCGCGGTGAAAGGAGACCTGTGCGCGGTTGGACCATCATGTTGATTTGATGCGTTTAATGTGCCT
>NZ_DAIPZB010000028.1:0-66708 GCF_036782435.1 Pinisolibacter sp.
ACCATTTCGAGGTGGCGTCGCGCCCGCCATAGGCCTCGCGCATCTGCCCGATCGACTGGAACAGCAGCACCAGGGTGATGCCGTATTTGCGACCGGCGTCGCGCGCCGTCTCGAGGATGCGCAGATACCCGAGCCGGGCGACCTCGTCGAGGAGGAACAGGGTGCGGCCGCCGACGGTGCCGTCGCGATTGTAGATGGCGTTCATCAATGCGCCGATGACGACGCGGGCGAGGCCGGGGTGGGTTTCGAGCGTCTTCAGGTCGATGTCGATGAAGATGTCGGTCGCGCCCTCCGCCAACTCGTCGGTCGTGAAGCTCGAGCCGGAGACGAGGGCTGCATAGTTCGGATAGGAGAGCCAGTGGGTCTCTTTGGCGGCGGAAGCGTAGACGCCGGAGAAGGTCTCCGGCGTCATGGCGATGAAGGGCGCGACGTTCTCGCGCACGAAGGCCGACGTCGAGCGGTCCCAGATCGCCTGTAGCCGCTCGCGCAGCTTGGGTTCCGGCTCGGCGAGGTTCTCGCGGACGCGACGCAGGGTCTGATCCTGTGGGGCCGTGTGGCCGGAGAGGCAGACGTCGCCGATCAGCGCGGTGAGGAGTTGCAATGCGGCGGCGCGGAAGAAGTCGTCGCGGACCGAACCGAGGCGTGGATTGTCGGTGACTATCCAGCCGGCGACGGCCGCGATGTCCTCCTCGCGGGTGCCGCCGAACCGGCCGATCCAATCGAGGGCGTTGAAGCCGATCTCCGGCGTCTTGGGGTCGAGGACGAAGACGGTGCGACCGGCACGGCGGCGATGATCGGAGACCTGCGGGGCCACTTCGTCGGAAGGATCGAGCACCACGAGGCCGCCGCCCCATTTGAGGGCGGTGGGCACTGTGACGGATGTCGTCTTGAAGCCGCCGGAGCCGGCGAAGACGATGCCGTGCGACGAGCCGAAGGCAGCGTCGAAGCAGAGGAGGGGGGCCTTGCCGCCGGCGCCCCAGGTTCCGGGATCTCGCGCACGGAACGCCTCGCTCGACGCGCCGTCCCGATCGATCCGGTAGTGCTCGCCGACGACGATGCCACCGGTCTCGGGAAAGAGCCGTGCGGCTTCGGTGAGTTTCATCCAATCGGCCTCGCCATGGACGGCGCGGGTACCACGGATGCGGCGCGGCGCGGGCGCCGAGAAAGCGGCGTTGCCTCGGAGCGCGACGCGCAGTGCGAAGATGCCGCAGAGCATGGCGAAGGCGATACCTGCTCCCGTCGCCGGATCGACCGAGGCGAGGAGCGAGCGGCCGACCGGCATCTGCTCGGCGAGGATCTGAAGTCGAACCACCTCTCGAACGCCAGCGATAGCGACGATCATCACCGTACCCGCGATGACGCCCCAACCAGCCGCTCGGATCGAGCGTGCGCCGTTCGCCGCGAAGAGGACGACGACACCGATGCCGCCAGCGAGCGCGTAGGGGAGGGCAAGGCCGATCCGCCCGAGCATTTGCCGCGACGCCTCGGTCTTGCCGAAAGCCGCGACCCACGTCGCTGTCCCCGAAGTCGCGAGGCAGACGGTGACCATCAGCACGAGCGGCGTGAGGAACAGGGCGATCCTATTCGGGGTCATTGCCGAAAGCCTCTGTGCCCAAGGCCGTCAGTCGCTTGCGCTCGGCGGTATCGTGCTTCAGGCGAGCGGCGGCATCGATGAGGATGCCGAGCAGGAGGGCGCGCTTCTCCCAGCGCAGGCCGGCTTTGACGATCAGGCCGCCGAGCTGGATCTTCTCCCGGGTGTCCTTCTTTCGCGCCTCGGACTGGCTCGCTCGATTCATCCGCTCAGCCCTCGCCATCGCGGCTCTGAGGCGCGCCAACCGGGATCGGCGTCGGCGCCGTGGCGGGCCGTTCGCGCTTCCCTCCTCCCGTCCGAAACCTCGTCGCCAACGCTTCGAAGGCGGCGATCAGCTCGACTTCTTCGATGGCGATCTCCCCGAGACCGGCCTTCAGGGCCAATCGGCCGATCCGTTCGGCCTCGCGGGTCTCGGCCGCCTTCAACTGCTCCTGCAGTCGGGCGATCTCGTCGCGGATCTTCGACGACGGCTTCTTCATGGGGCTGCGGTCCTTCTCGCTCGATCGGTCTTCGGTCGCGCGAGAGTCCGTCGGGAGAGCGCGAAGCGCACCCCGTCAAAAACGCCGGGTCGGCAGACCCGACCGTTTCCGAGATCATCCCGCCGTTCGACGAGAACGGCTACCCAAGGGCGCAGTAATACGTCGCGAGGCGCGACGTGCTGCTCGACTGCCCGAAGGTCCGGCCGTTCCCGACGAACCCTATGTGCATTTCATCTCCGGGATCTCGACCGCCGTGGCCATCACCCACTTCACTCCCCAGCTCATCGGCCGCGGCGGCGGTCGCAGCGTCGTGCTGGCGGCGGCCTATCGCCATTGCGCCCGGATGGAGCACGAAGCCGAGGCGCGCACAGTCGACTACACCGGCAAGCGCGGCATGATCCACGAGGCGTTCCTCCTGCCACCGAACGCACCGGCCTGGGCGAGGGCGCTCGTTGCCGACCGCTCGGTTGCCGGCTCATCGGAAGCCTTCTGGAACCGGGTCGAAGCCTTCGAGAAGCGAGCCGATGCGCAGTTCGCAAAGGAGTTCATCGTCGCTCTGCCGGTGGAGCTCTCCCGCGAGCAGAACATCGCCTTGGTCGATGCCTTCGTCGAGACACAGGTGCTGGGGCGCGGGCAGGTCGCCGACTGGGTCTTTCACGACGATCCCGGCAATCCGCACGTCCACCTGATGACCACGTTGCGACCGCTGACCGAGGACGGCTTTGGACGCAAGAAGGTGGCGGTGATCGGTGAGGACGGGCGACCGCTACGCAATGCGGCGGGGAAGCTCGTCTATCGGCTGTGGTCCGGCGACAGATCCGAGTTCCTCGAGCAGCGCCAGGCCTGGCTCGATCTCCAGAACCGGCATCTGGCGCTCGCCGGTCTCGACGTGCGCGTCGACGGTCGCTCCTACGCGGAGCGCGGCCTCGACCTCGCCCCGACCTCCCACGTCGGCGTGGCGGCGAAGGCGATCGAGCGCAAGGAGGGCGGAGAGGGCAGGGGACCATCACTCGACCGACTGCGGGCCTTCGAGGACCGTCGTGCCGAGAATGTCCGACGCATCGAGCGCCGCCCCGAGATCGTCCTCGATCTGATCTCGCGGGAGAAGAGCGTCTTCGACCAGCGCGACGTCGCCAAGATCCTCCATCGCTGGATCGACGACGCGGCGACTTTCCAGACCCTTCTCGCTCGCATCCTGCAGAGCCCCGAGGTTCTGCGGCTCGAGGCCGAGACGATCGACTTCGCGAGCGGGGCACGGACGCCGTCTCGCTACACGACGCGCGAGTTGATCCGCCTCGAGGCGGAGATGGCGTGCCGGGCGACACACCTCGCGAACACCGTGGGCTTCGAGGTGAAGGCGACGGAGCGGGCGGCGATCTTCGAACGGCACACTCGGCTCTCGGCGGAACAGAGGACGGCGATCGAACACGTCACCTCGTCCGAGCGCATCGCCGCGGTCGTCGGTCGCGCCGGCGCCGGCAAGACCACGATGATGACGGCGGGGCGCGAGGTCTGGGAGGCGGCCGGCTACCGCGTCGTCGGTGCGGCGCTCGCCGGCAAGGCGGCGGAAGGGCTGGAGACGGAAGCCGGCATCACCTCGCACACGCTGTCGTCGTGGGAACTGCGTTGGGCGAAGGGAAGGGACCTTCTGGATGACAAGACGGTCCTCGTCCTCGACGAGGCCGGCATGGTGTCGTCGCGCCAGATGGCGATCTTCGTCGAAGCGGTGGCGAACGCCGGCGCGAAACTCGTGCTCGTCGGCGATCCCGACCAGTTGCAGCCGATCGAGGCCGGCGCCGCCTTTCGCGCACTGACAGAGCGGATCGGCTACGCCGAGCTCGAGACCATCCATCGTCAACGCGAGCCGTGGATGCGCACGGCGTCGCTCGATCTGGCGCGCGGCCGCGTCGCCGAAGCGCTTCGATCCTATCGCGATAAGGGCAAGATCATCGGCGCCGCGGTCAAGGCGGAGGCGATCGCGACGTTGATCGCCGATTGGAACCGCGAGCACGATCCGACGAAGTCGACTTTGATCCTCGCCCATCTGCGCCGTGACGTCCGCACCCTCAACGACATGGCGCGCGCCAGACTGGTCGAACGCGACCTCGTCGGTCGAGGTCACCTCTTCCGCACCGCGGACGGCGAGCGGCGCTTCGACGTCGGCGATCAGATCGTGTTCCTGAGGAACGAGGGATCGCTCGGCGTCAAGAACGGCATGATCGGCAAGATCGTCGCGTCGGAGCCTCGGCGCTTCACCGCCGAGATCGGCGAGGGCGCCAACCGTCGTCGGATCGAGATCGACCAGCGCTTCTACACCGACGTCGACCACGGCTACGCGACGACGATCCACAAGGCGCAAGGGGCCACTGTCGACCGGGTCAAGGTGCTGGCGACGCTGTCGCTCGACCGGCATCTCGCCTACGTGGCGATGACCCGCCATCGCGAGGATGCGACCCTCTACTACGGCCGGCGATCCTTCGAGACGGTGGGCGGCCTCGGCGCGATCCTGTCGCAACGGCGGGCGAAGGAGACGACGCTCGACTACGCCCGTGGTGGCTTCTACGGCCCTGCGCTGCGGTTCGCCGAAGCCCGCGGTCTGCACCTCGTCCGCGTCGCTCGCACGTTGGTACGCGATCGCATCCAGTGGACGATCCGGCAGAAGCAGCGGCTCGCCGATCTCGGCCGACGCCTCGCCGCTTTCGGTCGCGAACTCGGTCTCGCCACCCGCCCACACTCCCCCGAAGACACCGTGAAGAAGGAGCTGCGCCCGATGGTCGCCGGTATCACCACATTCACCGAGACGCTCGGCTCTGCGGTCGAGACCCGGGTTCTCGCCGACCCTGGCGTCGGCAAGCAGTGGGGCGAGGTCACCAACCGCTTCCGCTTCGTCTTCGCCGATCCGGAGGCGGCGTTCCGCGCGCTCGATCTCGACAAGATGTCGAAGGATCCGACGGCCGCGACCACGACGCTGGAGCGTCTGGCGACCCGCCCCGAGACCTTCGGGGCCTTGCGCGGCAAGACCGGGCTGTTGGCGAGCAAGGCCGACCGGGACGACCGTCGCCGAGCCGAAGTCAATGTGCCGGCTCTGAGGCGCGATCTCGAGCGTTGGCTGCGCCTTCGCGCAGAAGCCGAGACGAAGTTCGAGGCCGAGGAACGAGCGATCCGGCAACGTGCCGCGCTCGATATCCCGGCATTGTCGGCGGAAGCCGCCCGGATGCTCGAGCGAGTGCGCGACGCCATCGATCGTAACGACCTGCCGGCGGGGCTCGAGTTCGCGCTCGCCGATCGCATGGTCAAGGCCGAGATCAACGGCTTCGCCAAGGTGGTCACGAAGCGGTTCGGTGAGCGGGCCTTCCTGAACGATAGGGCGAAGGAGCCCATCGGCCCGATCTTCGAGAAGCTGGCGTCGGGCCTGTCCCCGGCTCAACGCGAGCAACTGGCATCGGCCTGGCCGACGATGCGGACCGCACAACAGCTCGCCGCGCATGAGCGGACGGCGGTGGCCATGAAGCAGGCGGAGGCGCTGCGCCGAGCGCAGAAGCCGGGGCAGGTCTTGCAATGACCAGAAGCCGAAGACCACACCTCGCCCTGATCGTCGGCGGTCTCTTCGCCGCCCTCTTGGCGATCGGCGGTGGATGGGGCGGCCTTCGCCTCAATCCGACGCCGAGCCATCCGCTCGGTCTGTGGCGGATCGTACCGCTCGATCGACCCGTGGCCGTCGGTGATCTCGTCTTCGTCTGCCCACCGCGCAGTGCCGTCTTGGAGCAGGCGGCGGCGCGCGGCTATCTCCGCAGGGGGCTCTGCCCCGGATGGGTCGGCCCCTTGATCAAGGTCGTCGCTGCCCGTGAGGGGCAGATGATCGGTATCGGCAGCTCGGTCGCGATCGACGGGCGGCCGCTGGCGCATTCCGATCTCCGGTCCGTCGACGGCGAGGGCAGGGCGCTGACGCCCTGGTCCGGTGGGGTCGTACCGGCCGGCCACCTTTATCTCCACTCCGACTTCGTGGGGTCCTATGACTCGAGATATTTCGGGCCGGTTCCGGCCAAAGGGGTTCTCGGCCGCGCCGTGCCGGTGCTCACCTTCGCTCCTCGAGGCCACGCGATCCGTCGTGCTGGTCGTCGCGGCGGGAACCGCCGGCATGGTGGGGTGGAACGGCGACCCGCGCACGCTGCCGGTGGCGCTGGTCTTCCCGGCGCTGTGGGGGCTGTCGCGATCGAGGTGGACGGCGGCGGCGGTCGCGACGGCGTACTTCCTCGCGGCATCACGGGGACTGCCGCAGGGCGTCGTCACGTTCTTCGGGACGAGCGTCCTGTTGGGCGTCGCTCTGTGGATCGGCGCCGCGCTCGCCTTCGTGGGCGTCCATGCCGGGCTCTGGTCGAGCCGGCCGGGATGGGGGAGGGTGGTGCGCTACGCCGTCGCCGCCGTCTTGATGGCGGTGCCTCCCTTCGGCATCGTCGGTTGGGCCCATCCGATCACCGCCGCCGGCATTCTGTTCCCGGCATGGGGATGGTGGGGCCTCGGCGCGACGGCGACGCTCATGCTCACGGCGACGACGCGAGCGCGGCCGGCAGCGCTGGCCCTGGTTGCGGGCCTGACGCTGTGGTCGTCCATGACCTGGACCGATCCGCCGGGGTTTCAGGGATGGATCGGCCTCGATCTGCGCTTCGGCCGCGCGCTCGGGCGAGACTTCGGCATGGACCAGCACGAAGCCCTGATCACGGCGGTGCGCGGGGCCGCGGCCGCCGGCGCACGGGTCGTCGTCCTCCCCGAGAACGCTCTCGGTCTCTGGACCCCGACCATCGGAGCGTTCTGGCGCGATCGACTGCGAGATCTCGACGTCGAGGTGGTCGCCGGGGCGACCGTCGTCCACCGCGACGGCTACGACAATGTCGTGGTGGCGATCGACCACGACGGTGCTTGGATTGTCCATCGGCAGCGAATGCCAGTGCCCGTCTCGATGTGGCGGCCGTGGCTGAGCTGGCTCGGCGAACCCGGCGGAGCGCGGGCCGAGTTCTTCGGCGCGTCCGCTTTCGGGATCGGCGGACGACGTGTCGCGCCGCTCGTCTGCTACGAGCAGCTTCTCGTCTGGCCGATCCTGCAGTCGATGGCGCAGAAGCCGGATTTGATCGTCGCGATCGGCAACGGCTGGTGGACCGCCGGCACGAACATCGCCGCGATCCAGACGGCGAGCAGCACCGCCTGGGCCCGTCTCTTCGGGCTTCCGCTCGTCGCTTCCTTCAACCGCTGAGGCAGGAGAGGCACGTGGTCGATGCCGCACTCGTTCACGCCTGCACCGATCCGGCACTGAAGCCGGCGATCGTCGAGGCGTTCCTCGACAAGGTCGGAACCAACGACCCACTCGCTCTGTCGATCAGATCCGGCAATCGCGTCATCCTCGTGCCACCGCCGAAGACGCCGGACGAAGCCCTGGCGCTCGTTCGTCGCTTCGTCGGCGAGGCCGAGGTGCGCGTCGGCATCACTCGGTTCCCGGCCGGCGTCGGAGTGAAGGACCCGTCCGAGATCGCTGCGGATCTCTTCGATGCTTGCGCCAACCTGCGGATGGGCACGACGCTCTTCGGCAAGGTCTGGCGCATCGTGGTGAAGTGGTACGGCGCGGCCGTGCCGGAAGCGCTCGACGACGCCATCCTCGCCTGGCGGACCGGAACCTTCGAGGGAAAGGCGGTGTTTCTGGAACCCGATCCGGGACAGCTGGGAGCGGAGCATCCGGCCCGGAAGCCGTCGAACGGCGGCGAGGATGAGGGACTGCCGATCAGGGAGGTGACACCTCGGGCCGCCCGCTCGGCCGCGACGCAGCCTTCGGGGGCGCGTCAGTTCGACGAGGATCCCCGTCGTGCGGAGATGCGGATCGATCTGACGGGCGTGGGGCGGAATCGGAAGCCTTGAACCCTCTCGATGCGAGGGCGGCTCGGTGGCGAACCATGCCGATTTTCTCGCGACGGTGCATCACGCGTCGTCCGTTGGCGAGGCAGGTTCCAACAGTCGCGATGAAATTCTGCCGAGACTGTTGGAACCCGCCTCGTCTCGTCGCTGTTCGGAGTCGATTGGGATGTCTTGGTCGTCGATCTTGAAAAACCCAACAAGATGGGTTATTCATTCTCATGGTCACCATATTCCGAGCCCACGGACTGCGGGTCGTCATCTACCTCGACGACCACGAACCGGCGCATGTGCACGTCTTCGGCGACGGTCACGCGAAGATCAATCTCGTCGGTCCCGATGATGCGCCGGAGCTGATCTGGGTCGAGGGAATGAAGCGCGCGGAAGTCCGTCAGGCGGTTCGCCTCGTTGCAGAGCGACGCGACGACTTTCTGGCCCGATGGAGGGAAATCCATGGCTGAATTGTCCGACCGGATCATCGATGCTGCTCTCGAGCGCGGCCGTCTGGCGCGCGAGACCGAACCTCGCGCAGCTGTCGCTCGCTACGATGCGCAAGTTCGTCGCATCGTCGTCGAACTGACGAACGGCTGTACGTTCACGTTTCCCCCGGCCATGGCGCAAGGCCTGGAGCACGCGACCGATGCCCAACTCGAGGAGATCGAGATCCTCGGCCAGGGCTACGGCCTGCATTGGGAGGCCCTCGACGTCGACCTGTCCCTGCCGGGACTGATGGCCGGCATTTTCGGCACGAAGGCCTACATGGCCCGCCGGGCCGGGCAGGTGACGTCTCCCGCGAAGGCCAACGCGTCGCGCATCAATGGCGCGAAGGGAGGGCGGCCGCGCAAATCCGCCAGCGGTTGAGGATCGCGGCGGTCTCGGGGACATGCGAGGCTGACGAGTGGAACTCGATTCATCACAGCTCTTCTCGATTCCGGCTTGGACCCGCGCCGAGACGTAGTCAATAAAGCCCGGAAGCGGTGTCTACCGGGCAGAATAATCGCCGTTTGCAGCGGATCTTCTCCGAATCTTGTTTCCACCCCGGTTCGATCAGGCAGACATTGTGCGGAGAGCGGGCCCGCTGTAAAATGCGACAAATACAGCAATGAGGAGTGACGCGATGCCCAAAACGTCCGGCACCTACACCACGAGCGACCTGTCGCGGAAATCCGGCGACATCATTGCCGAGGCGTTGCGCCATCCCGTCACCATCACCCAGCGCAACAAGCCTCGCCTCGTGCTGCTCGCGATCGAGGACTTCGAGCGGTTGAAGCGCGGAGCAGACACGCGAACGGTCGGCACGATCGAGACGATGCCGTCTGCGCTTCTCGATGAGTTCGAGACGGCCGTCGAGGTCTATGCGAGCGCCGACGAGACAGTTCGCCCGTGAGTTACGACGATATTCAAACCGCCTGCGTTGTTCGTTACCCCTATCTATGGGCGCGCGAAGCGACGAAAGGGGAGACGGAAGGACGGAAGTCCCGCCCCGTCGCCGTCGGGGTTCGGCTCGCCCGTGCCGCTGGTGATCTGATCTTGTTCTTTCCGATCACCACCAAAGAACCTGAGCCCGAGCGGTTCGCGGTGGAGATCCCGACCATCGAAAAGCAGCGCGCCGGCCTCGATCGCGACTTGCGCCTCTGGATCATCCTCGACGAGTACAATTCCGACATCGTCGGAAGGTCATTCTACCTCGAATCGGATCCGCCGATCGGAAAGTTCAGCAAGGCGTTCTTTCTGCCTCTGATGCGAGAGTTCATCGCAAGGCGGAAAAAGTCGACAGGAGTTGAAAGGGCTTGATGAAGAGATGTTGAGGCGTTCTGGAGAGTCATTTTGATGGAAAATACTCCCCGCCCATGCTGTTGCTGCGATTCGCATAAGTATTATTATGGAATATATTGTGTATTTATCTAAAATATATGCATTAATATTTGGAATATATAATGACTAATAATGTTTTACGCATTTGTCGGTCTAAATTATTTTTGGTGCAGCTGTTCGAACAATCCTCGTGGTGACATACCGCACGCATGGGGTCCGTTCAGCCGCGGTCTGAGATCGTAACCCGGCCGGAGGAACGAGAGTCGGTCAAGGCCGACCGGTGCCGTCCCTGCTGCGGCCTCGACCCGAGCGATCTCGGCGCAATGCGGCGCGGGCTCTTCGATCTGGTCACGCCGGTGGCGGAGCGGCTCTCTACGAATCCACGATCTCGGTGAGACGAAGTCGGTGAACCTGTCCGACGACCGCAAAGGGATCGATCGAGGACGTGGGGGCACTCCCCGCCCAGGAATCGGCCACGTTCTCCGACAGGGGCTTTCGGGTCGCATGCCGAGCGAGTAGGGTCGGATCATCCACCGCCCGACAAGCCCGTTTCATGCGCGACTTGCCGGACGACCCCGGCGATCGTCTTGAGATGATCCGCCATCGGATTGGTGCGCCGCCAGACCATACCGATCACCCGTGTCGGCTGGGGCACCGGCAGTCGTGCCACCGCGACCGCGGCGGCGCGTGATTCCACTTTGACCGCCATCTCCGGGATGAGCGTCACGCCGAGGCCGACGTCCACCATCTGGACCAGGGTCGAGAGCGAGCTCCCCTGCATCGTGTCCCGGACCGTCCCCGCCGGGATGCGGCAGTAGGCGATCGCCTGTTCGCGGAAACAATGTCCCTCCTCGAGCAAGAGCAGGCGAATGCCGCGCAGCTCGTCCGTGTTAGGGACGGGCGCATCGGCGTCTCGTGTGGGGCGGACCAGGACGAATTCCTCCTCGAGCAACGCGTGCTCGACCAAGGAGGGCTCCGAGATCGGCAGAGCCACCAGCGCCGCGTCGAGTCGCCCGCCGAGGAGTTCCTCGACCAGGGTTCGCGTGACCGCTTCCCGGGGTCGGACGTCCATGCCGGGATACCGATCGGCGAGCGCCCGGACCACGCCCGACAGCAGATAGGGCGCCACGGTCGGGATGGCGCCGAGGCGCAGGCGGCCGGAGAAGGGATCGCGGAACGCCCGCGCCATCTCCTCGAGTTCCTCGACCGCCCGCAACACCTCCCTGGCGCGAACCGCCATGGCGTCGCCGAGAGCCGTCGGACGGATCTGTCTCGCTCCCCGCTCGACCAGCGGCGAGCCGAGGATCTCCTCGAGTTCCTTGATCTGCAGCGACAGCGCCGGCTGCGAGATCGCGCAGGCCTCGGCGGCGCGGCCGAAATGGCCGTGGTGGGCCAGCGCTTCGAAATAGCGAAGGTGCTTCAGGGTGATGTCCGTCATTTGCCATGCTTATCATAGTGATTTGAAATTGAAAATTTTCTTTATCGAATGGCGATGCTAGTCAGGGTCCATCGGTCGCGCGACGGCGTCGGCAAGCGAGCCACGGGCAAACCTCTCGACGAGACGATGAACGTCCCGCCGAACACGACCGAAACCAACGTCGGAGAGACCACGATGGGCGGAAATGAGACGAAGTCGACCGGCAAATGCCCGGTCGTCCACGGCGGGATCACCTCGAGCGAAGCCTCGAACACCGATTGGTGGCCGAAGGCGTTGAACCTCGACATTCTGCATCAGCACGACGGCAAGACCGACCCGATGGGGGTGGGCTTCGACTACCGCGCCGAAGTCGCGAAGCTGGACTTTGCCGCCCTGAGGCAGGACCTCGTGGCGCTGATGACCGACAGCCAGGACTGGTGGCCGGCCGACTGGGGTCACTACGGCGGCCTGATGATCCGCATGACCTGGCATGCCGCCGGCACCTATCGTGTCGCCGACGGCCGCGGCGGCGCCGGCACCGGCAACCAGCGTTTCGCGCCGCTCGACTCGTGGCCGGACAACGCCAACCTCGACAAGGCGCGCCGCCTGTTGTGGCCGATCAAGAAGAAGTACGGCAACCGGCTGAGCTGGGCCGACCTGATCGCGCTCGCCGGCACCGTCGCCTACGAGTCGATGGGGCTGAAGACCTTCGGCTTCGGCTTCGGCCGACCCGACGTCTGGCACCCCGAGAAGGATGTCTACTGGGGCGCCGAGAAGGAGTGGCTGGCGCCGTCCGACACCCGCTACGGCGACGTCGCCGATCCCACGACCATGGAGAACCCGCTCGCCGCGGTGCAGATGGGCCTGATCTACGTCAACCCGGAAGGCGTCAACGGCAAGCCCGACCCGCTGAAGACGGCGGCGCAGGTGCGCGAGACCTTCGCCCGGATGGCGATGGACGACGAGGAGACGGTTGCGCTGACCGCCGGCGGACACACCGTCGGCAAGGCCCACGGCAACGGCCGCGCCGAAGCCCTCGGCGCGGCGCCGGAGGGGGCCGACATCGTCGAACAGGGCCTCGGCTGGATGAACCACACGACCCGGTCGACCGGCCGCGACACCGTCACCAGCGGCATCGAGGGCGCTTGGACGACGCATCCGACCAAGTGGGACGGCGGCTATTTCGACCTGCTGCTGCGCTACGACTGGTGGCTGCAGAAGTCGCCGGCGGGTGCCTGGCAATGGGAGCCGATCGGTATCGCCGACGAGGACATGCCGGTCGACGTCGAAGATCCCTCGATCCGTCGCAAGCCGATCATGACCGACGCCGACATGGCGATGCGGTTCGATCCGGCCTACCGCAAGATCGCCGAGCGGTTCCGTGCGGATCAGGCCTATTTCAGCGAGGTCTTCGCCCGGGCCTGGTTCAAGCTGACCCATCGCGACATGGGGCCGAGGGCGCGCTACATCGGCCCCGACGTGCCGAAGGAGGACCTGATCTGGCAGGATCCGGTTCCCGCCGGTCGCACCGATTGGGACGTCGCCGCGGCCAAGGCGAAGATCGTGGCGAGCGGCCTCACCGTCGCCGATCTCGTCGCCACCGCCTGGGACAGCGCCCGCACCTTCCGCGGGTCCGACTTCCGCGGCGGCGCCAACGGCGCCCGCATCCGCCTCGCACCGCAGCGGGACTGGGTCGGCAACGAGCCGGCACGCCTCGCCAAGGTGCTCGCGGTCCTCGAGGCGATCGCGACGGCGGTGGGCGCCAGCCTCGCCGATGTCGTCGTCTTGGCCGGCAACGTCGGCGTCGAACTGGCGGCGAAGGCGGCCGGCGTCGCGATCGAAGTGCCCTTTGTTCCCGGACGCGGTGACGCCACGGCGGACGCGACCGATGCTGCCTCCTTCGCGGTGCTCGAGCCGATCCACGACGGCTATCGCAACTGGCTGAAGAAGGACTACGTCGTCTCCGCCGAGGAACTGCTGCTCGACCGCAGCCAACTCATGGGCCTCACCGCCCCCGAGATGACCGTGCTCGTCGGCGGCATGCGGGTCATCGGCACCAACCACGGCGGCACGAAGCACGGCGTCTTCACCGACCGGGTCGGCGCTCTGACCACCGACTTCTTCGTCAATCTGACCGACATGGCCAACACTTGGGTGCCGGTCGGCGGCGGCCTCTACGAGGTTCGCGACCGCCGCAGCGGTGCGACGAAGTGGACGGCCACCCGGGTCGACCTCGTCTTCGGCTCGAACTCGGTGCTCAGGGCCTATGCCGAGGTCTATGCCCAGGACGACAATCGCCAGAAGTTCGTGAAGGACTTCGTCGCCGCCTGGACCAAGGTGATGAACGCCGATCGCTTCGACGTCGCCTGATCCCCCTCGCCTCCCCCCGGCCGACGAGCCGGGGGGAGGTCTCGCTTTCCCACCGCCGTCGCCGGTCTCCGGCGGCGCCCGCCGTCCACCCGCCGGATCACCGGTGAGGGTCGTGACGATGCTGCTCCTCGACCAGCCGCTCTCGTCTCCTGCCCGGAAGGTCGGCGATCAGGCCGGCCGCCGCAGCACCGCCTCCGGTGCGCCGGCCATGATCGTCGCGGCGAGGCCCTCGCGCAGTTCGAGCCAGCGAGCGGCGCTCGCCGCGTCGAAGCCGGGGTGCTTGGAGGCGCGGCCGATGCGGACGAACTCCTCGCTCATCGCCCCGTCGACCACGGCATAGGTCTGCCTCGCCCCGGCGATGGTGATCTCGAACCACAGACGCCCGGCGACCGCTTCGGGCGCGTCGGGCGCGTCGAGCGGCGCCAGGGCCTCGTCGACGACATAGGCGCGGCGGCTCACCGCCCGCGTCACCATCTCGATCGCGTCGCGCAGACCGGGGCCGGGGAAGGCGGTGCGCAGCGAGATTTCGGCGCGCTCCGGCACGCGGCCGGGCGAGAGATCGGCGAGCGCGAGCTGCAGCAGGCGGAAGCCCAGGGCGACGCCGCCGATGCTGGTGCGGCCGTGGTAACGGATGCAGTCGTCGTAAGTGATCGCCAGCTCGGTGCCGTGATCGAGGATTCGGATGGGAGCGTTCCAGGTCGAGGTCATGGCGTGACGATCTCCGTCGAGGTGAAGAGGGCATCGGCCGGGGCGCCGAGCAGCCGGCCGATGAGGGCGTGTTTGGCGATCTGGTAGCGTTCGAGTTCCTCCGGCGTGCCGCGTCCATCCTGGTGACGGGCGATCATGGCGACGAAGTCCTCGCCGAAGAAACCGGGTCGCAGGGCGTAGCCGCGGCGGCGGCCTGCGATCGCCACTTCGAACCAGAAGCGTCCGCCGGGCGCCGGCAGGACGTCGGGCGGACCGGCCTGCGGATCGACGGTCAGGCGGCCGCGGGTGCGGGCGCGGGTGATCATCTCGACGCAGTCGACGATGCCGTCCGCCGTTCGCGGGTCGTCTCAGTCGAGGGTGAAGGTGATCGGCGCGATCAGGTCCTTGCCGACGTCGATGCGCTTCTTGAGCATCCCGGCCTCGATCATGAACTCCTGGTCGGCGGCGAGATTGGCGACGTCCCGATCTGTGGCCTTCAGGGTGAAGTCGTACCAGCCGCATCATGCGGCGCGCGTCGTCGAGCGAGATCTTCTGCTCGGCGGCGGCCAACGCCAGCGCCTGCTGGGCACCTGACGTGATCTCCGGGCGCTCGGCTTGACGCCGAAGGGCGCGGCGACAGAGGTGATGGCGATCCTGTCGAGCTTCTCGGCGGCGACGGCGGGGCCGGCGATGAGGGCGAGAACTACGGCGAGCGCGCCGAAGCGGAAGGGGATTCTCATCGGTTGAAGCTCCTGTGGAGCTCAGATGCGGCGTCGCTGGCGACGGGAAGCGTGTCCGCCTCGAGGCCGGCGAGGATTTCGGCGCGGAGTGCCACCACCGTCGGGTCGTCGGCGCGGCGTGGGCGGGGAAGGTCGACGGTGAGGGTCGCGGCGATGCGGCCGCGCTCGATGCGGTGGATGCGGTCGGCGAGCAGCACCGCCTCCTCGACGTCGTGAGTGACGAAGACGACGGTCGGCCAGCGCGCCGTCCACAGATCGACCAGATCCATCTGCAACCGGCGGCGGGTCAGCGCATCGAGTGAGGCGAAGGGCTCGTCGAGCAGCAGCAGGTCGGGATCGCTGACCAGGGCGCGGGCGAGGCCGACGCGGCTCGCCATGCCGCCAGACAGCCGATGCGGCAGGACACGCTCCACGCCGGTGAGGCCGATCATCGCCAGGGCGGCTTCGACCTGCGCCGCGACCTCGCCGCGTGGTAGGCGTCCGGCCAGCGCGAAGCCGATGCGCGGCGGCGGCGGCGTCGGATCGGTCGGCCGGATCGTCCCCGACGACGGCTGCAGCAGTCCGCCGAGCAGGCGCAACAGAGTGGTCTTGCCGCAGCCGGAGCGGCCGACCAGCACGGTGAAGCTGCCGCGTTCGAAACCGAGAGTCACCTCGTCCAGCCCGACGACGACGCCGTCGCGGCTCTGCCAGCGACGTAACAGACCCTCACAGACGAGCATCGCGCGTCGCCTCCTCGGGATCGGCCCAAGGGGCGCGCGGAACGTCGTTCGCCCTCCCTTGGCCCGCCATCCCAGCCCCACGGCGAACAGCGGCCCTTTTCGAGCCGCCACCAAAGCGGCCTTCTGCACGCCGGTCAATGGCGGTTGCATCGGTTCGCTTCGGCGGGGCGAAGCTTCGCCGGGTAGGTCGCGATCTCGTGGACTCTCGGGCGTCTTGCCGAAGAACACGCGCATCGCGTTTCTCCCGATCGGGACGACGGGATTTCGCCGTCACCGAGGTCGGTTCGCCGAGAACCGTCAGCCGACATCCGGCGCGGCGATGGTGAAGACCGCGTCGAACCCTTCGAATTCCGACGGCCCGGTCATCAGGGCGGCGAAGCTCTCCGCACCGCGATGGGAGGCGACGAAATCGTCCGACCGCGTCCAGGTCTCGAAAGCGGCGCGGTTCGCCCAGACGGTGTGGGTGGCGTAGAGGGTGTGATCGCCGCGTGTAGCGTCACGCAGGAGATGAAAGCCGAGGAAGCCGGTCTGTTGCAGCAAGCGACTCTCGCGCGCCTTCCAGCGGGTCTCGAATTCGACCTCGCGGCCTTCGGCGATGCGAAAGCGATTCATGGCGATGAACATGGCGGTTACTTTCTGTCGGACAGGGCCGTCGGGGACCGTCACTTGGTCAAGATCAGGCGGCGCTTCGAAGTGATGCGCAGCCGATAGGTGTCGCCCTCGTGCAGGATGAGCGCCTCGCGCCCCTGCCCGACCAGCGTCTCGATGGACCAGACGGGCGGGCCGATCTCGACGCCGCGTCGAGTGTCGTCGGGATCGACCGGTCGACGTTCCTTTGAGGTCATGCTTGGCGAGCTCCACGATGTCGCGACACCCCCTTCCCGAAGTGATGCCGCTGCGACCGGGAGGGCTTCTCCGATCATCGAGTTCTGTTATATTGCTATTGCGAAGCAGTCGCAACAACGACGACACCTCATGGAGATCAGCATGATCACGGATGTGCCCGACGCAGATCGTTCCGAGGGTCTGGGCGCAAGGACACCGCCGACCGAGCAAGCGACTTTCTGCGGTGTCATCGCCGGCGTCTTTCGTCTCGTCGATCGCGTGATCGCCGAAGTCGCCGGTGAATGACGTCGCTTCGGCGGCGCCGGGACGGCTCGTGACGAGTGTGGCGTGGCGGATCCGGTGAGGGCGCACCGGACCCGCCACGAGGCTCGCCTGCCCACGGGGGTCAGGAGGCGAGATCTCCGAGGACATCGACGAGCGAACCGAGGCCGCTCGAGCGCAGAGCGCGGAACGGCATGGCGCGGCGCTCGCACAACCGCTTCACACAGTTGATGGCGTTGTGACTGACGCAGTCGACGGGGAAGACGACGGCATCCGCCCCCATCAGAGTGTTCTCCAACTCGGCGACCGACTGTTCGAGCCCGCCGTCGTGATGGAGCAGGCAACCGTTGCAGCGTTCGACCAGGCGCTTGGCGTGGGACACCGTGCTCTTCCGGCCGCCGACGTAGAGGATGCGCCGCCCGGCGAGATCGACCCGGATCTCATCGGCGCTCTCCTCGGTCTCCGGAGCGATCGTCTGGAGGGCCCGTTCGGCACGCGCCAGCTCCATCAGCAGATCGCGGTTCTCGTCCTGGAGCCGACGGCGTTCGGCGGTGCCTTCCGAGAGGAGCCTTCCCTTCTCGTCGAGGTCGCGTTCCATCGCCACCAGGCGACGCGTCGCCTCCTCCACCGACAGAGTCAGTCGCCGGATCTCGTCGCCGTCGATTTGGGCGCTCAATCGCGCACATTCGGTGGTGGCCACGGTCGCCGCGCGTTCGGCTTCGCCGAGTAACCCGACGAGGCGGCCGATCTCCGCGTCGCGGGACGTCACCGCCTCGAGGCGGTCCAGTTCCGAGCGACGCAATCTGTCGGAGAGCTGGTCGCGCTCGCGGGTGAGCGTCGCGAGCGCCCGCAACTCTCCCCGATGGGAGGCGCCGGTGAGGTGCGACACCATGTGGACCTCGCCGAAGAGCCGCGTCTCGAGCGCCTCGTCGAGGGCCGGGTGGGTCATCGCCGCCCAGTAGGCCGAAGCGACTTCGCCCTTCTCTACCGCCTCGTCCCAGGCTCTTCCCAGTTCGGCGACGTCGCGGCAGCGCGAGAACCGCCGCACGGTGCCCTCGTGCTCGCTCTCCAACATCTTCTGGAGGATGCGCCCGACACGCCCGTCGATCTTGGCGTCATGGACGAAATAGCCATGGAGTTCGTAGTCGTTGAGCGTTTCGGCGCCGACGTAGAGACCGAGCCGGACGGCGGTGCGGCGCAGGTCGCCGAGGCGTAGACAGGTGCCGATGACGGAACACTGCCAGCCGTTGGGCAATTCCCACAAACGCCGTCGACGCCCTTCGCGCGAACGCGTCGATACCGGGTCATGCCCCTCCGCCACGGGAAGCGGCAGCGTCGCCGCCGATCGGTCGGCCGATGGCGCGAACACCGAAGTCGGCGATCCGGCCATGACCGCAACTTCGGTCGCGCCGCCGCCGTTGGAACGCCTGATCAGACCATCCGGTCTACGGCACTTCGGACACATGACGCGATCTCCTCACTCTGGTCTCCGGCCGATGCTCAATGGAGAACGCCCACGGGGGCTTCTGCCGGTTCGGCCGGCTGAACTGCCGCCGTTTCCACCCGTGCGAGATAGCGCAGGCACTGCTGCTCGCGGTCGTAGCCGAGCAAAATGCCCAACATGAAGTCCTGTTCGTCGGTCAGATCGCAGAGGCGTCGCTCGAGCAGCCGTCGCGCGGTGGCGACGGCCGACGGGCGGCCGAACACGACATTGACCTTGTTGCGACAGGCGCGTTGCACATGATGGGGTGTGCCCGAGCCGACGAGTTCGGTGACGACGGTGCCGGCCCCCTCGGACGACAGCGTCATCATGGCCAAGGGGCGGAGCCCCTTGGCGAGTTCGTAGAGATGGTGATAGAAGATCTTCAGCGTCGCCGCCGTCAGATCAGAGCGGCGATCCATGCCTCGATCCTCGGGTTGGTCTTGGAGGACTGCGTATCGGGGTCGAGCGCCAGGCCGACAAAGCGGCCGTCGCGCTCGGCGGTCGACGCGATGTGGGAATACCCGGTCGTGTCGGTGAAGCCGACCACCGTCGCCCCGCGCTCGACCACGATGTCGTAGAGGATGCCCATGGCGTCGACGAAGCTCTCCGGATAGGTCTCCTGATCTCCGGTGCCGAAGAGCGCGATGCGGCGCCCGGCGAGGTTCGCTTCCTGGAGTTTGTCGAGATGGGCCTCCCAGTCGGCCTGGAGGTCACCGTTGCCATAGGTCGGCGAGCCGAGGATCAGCAGGTTGCAGGTTTCGAAGTCCGCCGTTGCGGCGTCCTTGATGTCGATGACACGTCCCTGCACGCGCTTGGCGATGCGCGAGGCCACCGCCTTGGTCGCTCCGCCATCGGAGCCGTAGATCACATTCACGCTCATACCGTCTTCTCGTCCTGGTGTGCGTAGGCGGGTTCGACCCTGCGCGGGGGCAGAGTCGCGGCGAAGCGTGGGCAAGACCATCATTGAATAATTGCGAATGACTTGCAATTGCATATTTTAAGAGAGCGGGACTGGCGACACTACGACGTGGGAGGAGGTCGTCGGTCGGGCATGGTTCGCCGCCCCTACTTCACCGGCCGGAAACGATGGTGATCGCGAGCGCGATTGATTTGCATCATGGCCGACGGTGCTGAGGCGGCGCAGGTTCCGCATGCGTGCAGGCAGCCAGTTTGGGCATCGACCTCGCCAGCCACCCGGCCACGCTCCCGACAACCCGACGACATCGCCAGGGCTCATTGCGCCCGACGATGATCGTCGCGAGGAGGAGCGATCGTGTCCCTTTCCATTCGTTCGATGAAGCCCGGCGACAGTGCCCGCATCGTCGGTCTGTCGCGCGGCGATCGCGGCTATCGCCAACGGCTCCTCGCCATGGGGCTGACGCCCGGTGTCGCCTTCACGCTGAAGCGGGTCGCGCCGCTCGGCGATCCGATCGAGATCTCCGTCCGTGACTTCGCCCTGACGCTGCGCCGGGACGAGGCCTCCGTCCTCGAGCTGGAGCGCGTGTCATGAGTGGGCGCGAACGTCATACCGTCGCCGTCGTCGGCAATCCCAATTGCGGCAAGACCACGCTCTTCAACCTCCTCACCGGCGCCACCCAGAAGGTCGGTAACTGGCCGGGGGTGACGGTGGAGAAGAAGGTCGGCTCCTACGCCTTCCATGGGCAGATCTACGATCTCGTCGACCTGCCGGGCGTCTACATGATCGGCGCCGTCGGGCGCGGTGCGGAGGACGAGCGGGTCGCCCGCGACTACGTCCTCTCCGGCGAGGCGAAGGTGGTGGTCGACATCGTCGACGCCTCCAACCTCGAACGCAATCTCTACCTGACTGCCCAGCTCTGCGAACTCGGCGTGCCGATCGTCGTCGTGCTCAACATGGTCGATCTCGCCGAGCGTGGCGGCGTGGCGATCGACGCGACGGCGCTGTCGCGCGCCCTCGGTTGTCCGGTCGTCCCCTTCGTCGCCAGCCGCGGCCTCGGCGCCGAGGACCTGAAGACCGCCGTCGCCGAGGCGGTGTCGGCGGCGCGCGCGCCCCGCCTGCGGCCGGACCACACGGCATCGGTTCGCGCCGGCGTCGCCGATCTCGCGCCGAAGCTCGTCACCGAGGCCGCCCGCTCCGGCATCCCCGCCGACTGGCTGGCGCTCAAGCTGATCGAGGGCGACGACCGCGCCGAGGCGCTCGCCGCCGGCCGGCTCGACGCGGAGATCGCCGCCGCCCGCGCCGCGATCGAGGAGCAGGACGGCGACGAGGCCGACATCGTCGTCGCCGACGGCCGCTATCGCTTGGTCGGGGCGTTGATGGAGGCGGCACATCGCCGGACGCGGCGGCTCTCCGCCTCGTTCACCCAGATGCTCGACCGGATCGTGCTCGACCGTTTCCTCGGCGTGCCGATCTTCCTCTTCATGATGTATCTGATGTTCCTCTTCACCATCTCGGTCGGCGGCGTCTTCGTCGACTTCTTCGATCAGGCGATGGGGGCGATCGCGGTCGACGCGGTCGGGAACGGCCTCGCCGCGATCGGCGCGCCGGAATGGCTGCAGGCGATCGCCAAGGGCCTCGGCAGCGGCATCCAGACGCTGTCGACCTTCATTCCGATCATCGCCTGCCTGTTCCTGTTTCTTTCGGTCCTCGAAGACTCCGGCTACATGGCGCGGGCGGCTTTCGTCATGGATCGGCTGATGCGGGCGATCGGTCTGCCGGGCAAATCCTTCGTGCCGTTGATCGTCGGCTTCGGCTGCAACGTCCCAGCGATCATGGCGACGCGGACGCTGGAGAGCCGCCGCGACCGCATCATGACCTCGATGATGGCGCCCTTCGTCTCCTGCGGCGCGCGGCTGCCGGTCTTCGCCCTCTTCGCCGCCGCCTTCTTCCCGACGAGCGGACAGAACGTCGTCTTCGCCCTCTATCTCGCCGGCCTCGGCTTCGCCGTGCTCACCGGCCTGATCCTGAAGTCGACGCTGCTGCCGGGCGAGCCGACACCCTTCGTCATGGAGCTGCCGCCCTATCACGTGCCGACCGGCCGGACCGTGCTCCTCCAGGCTTGGCAGCGGCTCTCCGACTTCATCTTCCGCGCCGGCCAGGTGATCGTGCCGATCGTCATGGTGCTGAGCGTGCTCGCCGCCATGGGAACCGACGGTTCGATCGGCAAGGAGAACACCAAGGATTCCGTCCTCGCGGTGATCAGTCGCGAATTGGTGCCGGTATTCGAGCCGATGGGCGTGCGTGAAGAGAACTGGCCGGCAGCGGTCGGGCTCTTCACCGGCATCTTCGCCAAGGAGGCGGTCGTCGGCACGCTCAACGCCCTCTACGCCCAGCTCGGCGAGGACGAGGCCGGCGAAGCCAAGGCGGAAGCGGACGAGGCGCCGGCCTCGCTCTCCGACAAGCTGCAAGCGGCCGTCGCCACCATCCCGGCCAAGGCCTCCGAACTCGGTGGGGCACTGCTCGATCCGCTCGGCATCGACGTCGGCTATGTCGGCGACGAGGCGGCGGCGGCCGAGAAGCTGAAGGTCGCGGGTCGCACCTTCGGCGCCATGCAGGCGCGCTTCGACGGGCTCGCCGGGGCCTTCGCCTACATGCTGCTGATCCTGCTCTATACGCCCTGCGTCGCCGCGCTCGGCGCCATCCGGCACGAACTCGGCCTCGGCTGGACCGCCTTCTCCACGGTTTGGAACAGCGCCGTCGGTTGGCTGGTGGCGGTCGGCTTCTATCAGGCGGCGACTTACCCCCGCGATCCGGCGACGGCGACCTTCTGGCTGACGATCGTGGCGGCGAGCTTCGCCGTCGCGGTCGGATCGATGTGGGCGGTCGGACGGCTCCAGGTCCGTCGCCTGATGGCGCAGCCGGCGGAATAGGAGGATCGGATGCTCACCCTGTCCGCGCTCAGGGCGCATCTCGTCGAGCGAGGCTCGGCCTCGCTCGACGAACTGGCGCTCCACTTCGACGCCGATCCCGCCGCGGTGCGCGATGCGCTGGGACGGTTCGAAGCCAAGGGGCGCGTTGCCCGGCTGGCGGAGACGGCGCGTTGCGGCAGCTGTTCCGGCCACGACTGCCACGCGACGGAGATCTGGGAATGGCGGGAGGGCGCAAGCTCGCCCGCGCCCGGATTCCGAAACCAGTGAAGGGAAAGGCTGCTCCATGATGCGCAACCGGACCGCCTCGATCGCGTCCCATGTCCCCGGTCGCCTGCGGCTTCGCCACGCCGCGCTCGGCCGAGCGACCGTCGTCACCAGCGTCGTGGAGGCGCTCGCCGCGCGCCCGGGCGTCACCTCGGTGACCGGCAACCCGCGTACCGCCGGGATCCTCGTCCTCTACGACGGCGCCGTCCTGACGCCGCGCGAGGCGGAAGACCTCGCCTGGACTTCCCTGGTCGAGATCGCCGGGTTCGAGGGGGGCGAGCCGTCGATCGAGGATCCCGATCTCGACGAGCGGAACGCCCCTCGGGTCGATACCGCCGCGCCGCCACGCCCGTCGGCACGCACCCGCTTCGCTACGACCTATCGCAGAATCCGCGTGCCGGTGAACGTCGCGATGCTCGCCACCCTCGGCGGATCGCTCCTGGCGCTCGGTATCGGCCGTAAGGCCCATGCCGCGCTCGGCGTCGCCCATCTCGGCGTCCTCGCCCTCCATCTCGTCCAGTATCGCCGGAGGCTGATGTCGTGAACGCACCGCTGCGAACCGATCCGACGGATCTTCTGCTGCGCGCCGGCGAAGTCTTGACGATCGCTCATCACATCCCCGGCCGCATCCGCCTGAAGCTCGCCGACGAGGCGGCCGCGGCAGCGGTTCTCGCCGGCGGCCGCTTCCCTACGCCGGAACGACTGCGCGCCGTCGTCGGCGTCCGCGCGGTGAAGGTCAACCTCCTCGCCCGCTCCTGCGTCGTCGACTACGACCCGTCCGCCGTTCCACCGATGGCCTGGGTCGACCTCCTCGCGGGCCGGCGCACGACGGCGTCGGCCCCGCTCATCGCAGCCCTCGCCGCTGCTTTCGCCGGCGCGACGGTCTGAAAGGAAAGGTGCAGCCATGGTCCCACTCCTCACCTTCGCAACCGGGCTGGTGATCGGCATCGCCGGTGTTCGTCTCCTCAGGTCGGCGACGCTCGATGCGAGCGCCACGCCATCGGCCGACGACATCGGCCAGAAGGCTCGCCAAGGCTTCGATCGCGCCCGCTCCGGCCTGCGCGAAGCGGCCGTCTCCGGCCTCACGGCGGTGGAGAGAACCTCCGCCGGCCTGCGTGAGAAGCTCGCGCCCGAGCCTTCCGCCCAGCCGTCCGCGACGGCCGAAGCCGAGGCTCCGGCAGAGGCGCCGCCCGCCGCAAAGCCCAAGGCCCGCCGGTCCCCGCGCAAGGCGGCGAAGAAGGCACCGGAGGCCGCGTCATGAAACGGCGCAAGGCCCGTGCCGCCGGTCGTGAAGCGCTCGGCGTCGTCTTCGCCCGCGGCTTCGTGGTGACGGCACTTCTCGAGGCAGCGCAGAGCCGGCCGCACGACGGTCGCCGCCTGCTGCGTCGCGCCCTGCAGGGCGGAGCGGCACTGGCGGCCGGCACCTCGGCCGCCGCCTCGCTCGGCCGTCGCGACTACCTCCCGGCGCTCGCCGCCGTCGCCGTCGGCGCCGCGACCATCGCGGCCGCCGAGATCCTCACCGATCCCACCCTCTTCGCATCACAGGAGACCGAACGTGGCCCGCAAGACCAAGAAGTGGAAGAAGCTGCAGCGCCGGCTGAAGGCGTTTGAAGGCCGCCTCGGCGGCAACGGCAACGGCTGGGGCGCCGGCATGAACGGTGGCAACGGCCTACTCGCTGGTCTCGGCGGCCTCCTGCCGTCGCGCCGCTCCGAACAGTTGCTGCTCGGTCTGGCGCTCGGCGCCGCCGGTGCCTGGGTGCTCTCCGACGCCGAGCTGCGCGGCAAGATCATGAAGGGGGCGATGCGCCTCTACGCCGGCATGGCGGCGGGACTCGAGGAGATGAAGGAGCAGGCCGAGGACCTGAAGGCCGAACTCGCCGCCGAACAGGCGGGTCCGATCGCATGACCTGCGCCGCCGAGCCCTTCGCCGTCGTCCATGCCGTCGCGGGCCGGGTGCGTCTGCGCCTGCCCTGCGGTGTCGACGGGGTTCGGCTCGCCCGCACCGCGACCGACGTCGACGGCGTGCTGAGGGCTCGCGCCAATGCGGCGGCGCGGTCGCTCGTCGTGACATTCGATCCAGAGCGCACCGACGTCGAGCGTCTGCGCCTCGCCTTCCGCAGCCGCGCGGCATCGGGTGAGGCGGGGGCGTGCCGGCGCCCCGATCAGAGCCTGATGGCGGTCGTCGGCAGTCTCGCCGCGACGGCCGGCGTCCATGTCGTGCCGATGGGCCTGCGCCTGCCGGCGGCACTGTCGACCACGGCGCCGCTTCTCGGTCACGCGATCGAGGATTGGCGGGCGAACGGCCTGACCTCGCACGGGCTCGAGGGGCTCGCCGTGGCGATCTCTCTGGCCCGCGCCGACTACACTGCCGCCACCACGACGGCCTTCATGCTGACGCTCGGCGAACATCTCGAGGAGAGTGTCGCCCGCCGCGCCGACGAGATGCTCGCCGGCCTGTTGCGCCCGACCGACGCCACTGTCTGGATCTTGCGCGACGGCGCCGAGATCTCGATCCCGCACGACGCCGTCACGGTCGGCGACAGCGTCGTCGTCGCGGCCGGGGCCGTCGTGCCCATCGACGGCACGGTGTTGTCCGGCGAAGCGATGGTCAACGAAGCAGTGATGACCGGCGAGAGCGTCTCGGTCGCCAAGGCGCGCGGCGACGCGGTCCTTTCCGGCACGCTCGTCGAGGAGGGACGGCTCGTCGTCTATGCCGAGCACGTCGGCCGCGAGACCGCCTCGGCCCGCATCGCCGACTACGTCGAGCAATGCCTCGGCGCCAAGAGCGAGGCGCAGCTCGAGGCGGCGCGGCTCGCCGACCGCCTCGTACCGTTGGTGCTGAAGCTCGCCGGCGGCGCCTTCCTCGTCTCCGGCGACTGGCGCCGCGCGGCCTCGGTGCTCCAGGCCGACTACGCCTGCGCGCTGAAGCTCGCCACGCCCGTCGCCTTCAAGTCGGCGATGTATGCGGCCGGGCGCTCCGGCATCCTGGTCAAGGGCGCGCAGGCGTTGGAGCGACTGGCGAGCGCCGACACCTTCGTCTTCGACAAGACGGGCACGCTGACCACCGGTCGGCTCGAGGTCACCGACGCCGTCACCTTCGATGCCCGCTATTCGCCGGACGATCTCGTCTGCCTCGCCGCCTCGGTCGAGGAGCATTATTTCCATCCTCTCGCCATGGCCGTCGTCACAGCGGCGCAGGCCACCGGTCACTATCATCACTTCGACCATCGCGAGGTCGAGTTCATCGTCGCCCACGGCGTCGCCAGTGTGGTCGACGGCAAACGCATCGTCGTCGGCTCGCGCCATTTCGTCGTCGAGGACGAGGGCATCGACGTCGCCCCGCACACGGAGGTGATCGATCGGCTCTACCGCGAGGGCAAGACGCTGCTCTACATCGGCTTCGGCGGCGAACTCATCGGCATCCTGGCGCTTCGCGACGGTGTCCGCGCGACGGCGGCGGCGACCATCGCCCGGCTGCGGGCGAGTGGCGCCAAACGCGTCCTGATGCTGACCGGCGATCACCGGGAGCGCGCCGCCGATCTCGCCGAGTGCCTCGGGCTCGACGGCTTTCACGCCGAGTTGATGCCGCACGACAAGGCGGCGATCGTCGAGCGTCTGGCGGCGGAGGGTGCCCGTATCGCCTTCGTCGGCGACGGCATCAACGATGCGCCGGCGCTGGCCGGGGCGCATGTCGGCATCGCCATGCAGTGCGGCGCCGACATCGCCCGGCTCACCGCCGACATCGCCCTGCTCGAGGACGACCTCGAACGCATCGCCGACGCCCGCGATATCGCCCTCGAGGCGATGCGCCGCATCGGCCGGAACTACCGTGCGACGGTGTGGCTCAACAGCGCCATCCTCGCCGCGGCCGCCTTCGGCATCCTGTCGCCGGTCGCCACCGCCGTCCTCCACAACGGCACCACCATCGGCATCCTGCTGGCATCGCTCAGGCAGCGACTGAAGCGCGCCGAGCACGCCTGAACCTTGAGTGTCGCTGGTTTCCGATTCCGATACGCCCTGGGAGGAGCATCCTTGAAGACATGATAGTCGGACAGCGTTCGCCGGTTCAGCGCTGCATGGATCGGAACGACGATCCGGGTCGACAGAGCTCCTCGCAGATCGCCTCCCATGCACCGCGGTCTTCCGGATCGTTGCCGACTCCCAAGGCCGCGGCGAGGAAGTCGAGGGGTTCCCAGTCGCGTGAACGTCGGGCGGCCGTAATCGCGGCTTCCGCCGCCGAAGCGCCTCGCCGCCACTTGTCGAGCTCTTCGTTGTCCATCGACGGCTGGCCCATTCGCTCGAGCTTCTGGGGGAAGCGAATCTCATACTCGCGACAAAGTAGCATCTCCGGATTCGAATAGGAACGATCATTCCTGGAATGATCGTTCCTATCTGATTTCTTGGAGCCATGAATCTCAACGAGATCGTGGCCGCAAATCTGCGTCGTATTCGCCACGAACGGCAACTGACGCAAGAAGAGTTGGCGCATCGCGCCGGTCTCAGCTCGCGATATGTCGGGTCGATCGAGCGCTCGGACGTGTCCGTGAGCATCACAATTCTGGGTCGATTGGCCGGGGCGCTCGAAATCGACCCGAAGGATCTCCTGAACCCATTGTCTTGAGTGCTCTCGACTTCTTCTCGTGCGAACGGTTGCTCGCTCGCCTGCCGTCTGGCGGATTCCCTCTCTCCCCTCTATGATGACGAGCAAGGCAGTACGCGCTGCCCCGGGGCGTGGAAACCCCTGTAGCTCGGCTGGTGCCGGCCGTTTCGGCACCGAGATCCTCTGGCTTGTGGCCGGGGGCCTGTGACGCATGTCCAGGTGCCTCGGTACTAAAGGTCATAGGGCCGCGGCTACACGGTTTCCAACCCCCGGCTAGGGGTCGAAGGATGACGTCTGCGGGGGCGCACCGCAGACCAAACCGTGGTCGAGCCTCATGGTTTCATGCTACGAGAACGCCGAAGAGGGACGATCCAACGATCCCCGGGTGGATGGCGTGACGGACCAATCGAAGGACGATCTCGAGCGTCGGACGATCGAGGCGGTGCGTCTGCACCGCGAGCTTCTTCGCAACGCCGAACATTACCATCGCTTATGGCGGAAGGCTGCCGAGTCGAACCCCGACATGGACGAACTGGGGGATCTGCGCGAGGCCTATCGCATGGCGCTCTTCGAGGCACAGGCCCAGCAGATGGCGCTCTCGATGCTCATAGATGAGTTGGGGTGGATCCCGACGCTCCCAGAGGACGACGACCTCCCATACGGAAAGGCCGGCCGTTGATTAACGCCCTTCAGATGAGGCCGTTCTCGAGGGCGATCCGGATCGCGTGTTTGATATCGCGGGCGCCGAGCTTGTCCCGTGCCTGCTCGAGGTAACCGCGAACAGTTCGCTCGCCGATACCGATCAATGCGGCCGTGTCCTTCATGGTCTTGCCGAAGGAGGCCCACGTCAGACAGAGAGTTTCGCGAGGGCTCAGGTCGAAAGTGAAGGCCACGAGGTCAGCTCCACCGAACTGATCGAGTTTGAGGTGGAGATAGGCGACGGCGGTGTGGGCGCGCCCGAGCTCGACCAGGCGGACCTTCTCCGGACGGAGCCGATCGGATGCGAAGGCGAGGATCGAGGTTCCGCCGAAGCCGACCTTGATCGGAATGGAGAGCCCGAACCGCAATCCGAACGCGGCCGCCTCGTGGAAGAACGACCAATCTCGGGATCCCCGACGAATCGCGGGATCGTCGTAAGACCAGCGCGTGATCTGCATCGAGCGTCGCGCCGCGGTGACAACGGGATCGCGCGCCGAATAGGCGTTGGCGAGGTAGTGGGACTGCCAAGCCTCGGGATAGTCTGAGAAGGCGGTCGCGCTTCGACCGCGTAGTTCCAAGAAGGCGAAGTAGTCGAAACCGACGCGATCTGTGAAAGCGCGCAGGGCGGCTCGAAGGGACCTTTCGTTGTGAGCGGCTTCGAGCTTGTCGAGGAGGTCGTCGAGATAAACCTCCATTGCTTTGTCCTCCGGGTTTCAATCAGAAATACTCTATGGCCGTCACTTCCTCATGTGAATGCGGCGAGACGACGACACCGTGTCTCGATCCGGAATATGGCGGATGGGTCTTGAATGGCGGCGCGCATTGTTTAGGCAAAGTGTCGGCGTGGAGAGCGAATACTCGGTGGTGAATTCGATCGGCTGCTTCACTCGGTGCCGTCTCACCGGCAGCGAGTCGGCAGCCCAGTGACGCCGCGTTATATGGGCGTCACCGATTGCTTCGCACCGTCACGCGCGCTGACATCCATGGTTGTCGTCAGCGGAACTTCCGGCCGACTTCTCACCATCGATGGTTGCGTCTGTCCGGAGGCTGCCCCCTCAATGCGAAATTGTAAATGAATCAAAATCGCGCACGGATTTAATGGAATGCGTTCGCTGGACACCCTGGCCAAAAAAACACTCGACATAAGGGCCGCACCGCATTAATCGTACTTAACGAACGTTCAGTAAATTTTCTTGCAACAGCGCGGACGACATCGGATTGTACGCATGGCGAGACTCGTCGCGGAGCACAGCGATGTCCAAGGTGGTTGTTTTCTATTCGACGATCGGTAACGGCCATATCAGCGTGGCCCAAGCGATCGCAGCGAGAATTGTCGAGCGGCAGCCGACAGCAAGCGTTGTCTTCAAGGACATCAGGGCTTTCATGAACCCCGCCTGGAGGGCTGTCGACGAGAGGCTTTATTGGCTGGTCGCCAACAATCTGCCCCAGAGTTTCGATGCGCTGTTCGCGTCCTTCTGCAACAGCGGCGCGCATGCTCTCTCCCTGACCGACATTTCGCAGAATTACGACGTCAGTGCCGTCCTTGCCTTCATCGAGGCCGAGGCGCCGGATAGCATCCTCGCCACTCACTATGGCGCGGCGCAGCTTCTGGGCGGCTTTCGTGAACAAGGCCTCCTCGGCAGTACGCCGATAGGATGGGTTCATACCGACTATTTCGTGAGCTACTTCCCCCGCATCTCCAGACGGATCGACCGAACCTTCGTCGCCCATCCCGAACTGGCGCGGAGCTGGCTGGAGGCAGGCGTTCCGGAAAGTCGCGTCACGTCGACCGGGATGCCGGTCGACGTCCCCACCGCCGGACGAACGGAGTGTCGTACCGATCTGGCCGACTACAGCCTGTCAAAGGATGTTTTCACCATCCTGATCATGACCGGGCGCAATGGCGTCGGCGACCAACGACAGATGATCGACAGCCTAGTTGCGTCCCTCGACCATCCCCTGCAGATCGTCGCCATCTGCGGCACCAACACGGCGCTGAGAAGTAAGCTTTCTGCCCATGCGGCGACGCTCGCCGCCACGGTGAAGCTGATGCCCCTCGGCCTCGTACCGCACGCCGCCGCAGCCCGCTTGATCGGAGCGGCCGACGTGGTGGTCACCAAGGCCGGCGGCGTTACGCCGTCGGAAGCCTTCCGCCTGGGCACGCCAACCGTTGTCCTCGACGTGATCGGCGGGCACGAACGGAAAAATGCCGAGATGTTCGCCCGCTGCCGCCTGGCGTGGGTGTCGCCGGAGACAACTCTGTTGGGCGAAACCGTCAGAAGGCTCATCGGCGACAAGAAAGCCCTCGCCGATATGCGAGCGGCGCAGGCCGCTTATAGGCAGGACAGCGATCTCGAGCCGATCCTGGATTTCGTCCTCGGAGGATCATCGTCGATCCACGCCTTGCCGCCCGACTTCGGTCAGGAAAACGGCACGCCGGTGGAGGGGATAGACGCCGCGCTGGTGGAGGTCGACGCCACCGCACCGGCAGATATCGAGGTGCTGCTCTCCTATTCCACGGCGCGCACGCCGCAACGGATCGTCATGGAGAATCCGTTCGGTCACATCGCCCTACGCATTGGCGACAGAGTGTTCAGCGCCAATCATCTGGCAAGGCCTGACCGCGACCCGACCATCCTGCAGCATCTCACCCTCGGCGAATATCTTTACGGCATCCACTCGCCCTCTCCCTCGCAGGTGCATGCCAACACTTATGGCATGACCTACGGGCGTGAGACCCTGTCGCTGAGGGCAAGAGGCATCGCCCCGGCGCGCCAAGCGGCGATGCTGGCGGAGGTCGCGGCTATCGAATGGGGCTATCGCCGGGGCCATCTCATCTGGGATCGTCGCACCGAAAACTGCGCCGACCTCGTCGGCCGGATTCTCTCGGCCGGAGGCTGGCAGATGGACGCACCCAACGCCGGCCTCGGCCTGCCGTCGATGCCGCTCGATTGCTTCGACGCTGCCGATGCCGCCCTGCGCGCGGATGCCGCGCTCACCGTGCAACTCATCGCCTATCGGCAGGTACCGGGGAGCCACACTGACTATCGGTTCAGTCGGTTTCCCCTCTCTCCCTATCAGCCGCTCCGGTCGCTTTCCAACACGTTGCGCCGCGATGGCGTCGACCCGCTGGAAGGCCGTGTCTGCGCACAACTGATCCTGCTTCACGGCAGCCGGCGGCTTGTCGTCGAGGGGCTGGATACGCCGGCCGAAACTCGATTCAGCGGGGAACCAGCCGCCCGGTCGATCGAGCGGGCGATGCTTGCCGATCTCCACGCCCTGCTTTCCCAGGCGGCCCAGAAGCCGAAGCGGCGCGTCTCCGGCCTCGCAACGTCGGCGCGTCGCGCCGTGGTTCCGCTCGGCTGCGTCCAGGCCGAACGGCTGCGCCAGCTCTACGACGGCATGCTGGCCTATGAACCCGGCGTCGGTTCCGCGATCCGCCGGGCCCGGACCAGCAACACCGCCAAGCTCCTGGCGCAGTTCTTGGCTTCGTTCGCAAGCCGTTCGCACATCTTCTTCCGGCTCTCTTCCCGTCAGGTGCGCCGGAAGCTGGCCCTACGCCTTTCCCGGCGCGTCAAGCCCTTCCGACCGTGGAAACCGGCCGGGTCGGCCGCCGCGCGATCGGGGAGGCTCGAAACAGGCGTATAAGCCGGTCAGCTCGACAAGCCGACCGAACTTGCTACCGATAATGAAGATCATTCAATAAGATACCCCCATGGCCGATGGCGCACAAACGCACAACACAATCCTGATTGAAGCCGCCAAGCTTTTTGCTGCACAAGGCTATTCGGCCATCTCCATGCGCGACGTCGCCAACAAGGTGGGCGTTACGCCGGCCAATCTTTATTATCACTTCACTGACAAGGACACGCTGGTTCGGGAAACACTGGTTCACGTCCTCTCCGAGCGAGCTGGGGCCCTCGACACGATTTTCAGCGAAGCCAGGCAGCCGGCCGAACGCATCAGAACATTCGTCACCTGGCTTACCCGTCTGCTGTACGAGGACGAGGTATTTGCCCGGCTCGTGTTCCGAGAACTTCTCGATGGGGACGAAGGCCGGATCGCCTATCTGGCCACCACGATCTTTGAACGGCCCTTCCAGCAGCTGATCGACGCCACGGCTGGCGAGCGCCGGCTGGATGCCCGTCTGACGGCCGCCTCGATCGTCGCGTTGATCCTCGGTCATGTCCAGATCGCGGTGGCCCTCCCCTACCTGCAAGGCAGCGAACCCGCCCATGCCGATCCCGCGACGATCGGCCGGCATATCGCCTCGCTGGTCGAGCGCGTCCTTCAGCCCCCCGCTTAATGCCTGCCCGGCGAAGGGCTGCCCTCTGGATCTCCTGCGCGCCCGGTAGCGACAGAGCGCAGGTATGGTTGGCCTGGCGCCCAGTTGCTATGCATCAGATCAGCTGAACGACAACCTTGCCTTTTGCGCGGCCGGTTTCCAGATAGGCGAGCGCTTCCTTGGCCCTATCGAATACAAAGGTCTTGTCGATCACGGGCCGAATGCCGCCAGCGTCAATAATCTTGCCGATTTCTGCAAGCTGGCTCCCATCAGGACGCACGAATAGAAACGAGTAACGGACATCGCGCTTCCCGGCGAGGCGCATGATCTTTCGGCTCATGAGGCCGAAAACAAGCCGCAACAATGGATTCATGCGACGGCCGCGCGCAAAGGCAGCGTCGAGGGGGCCTATCAGCGAGACAATGATTCCCTTGGGATTGAGGATCTGCACCGCTTTTTCGATGCTGTCCCCTCGGATCGTGCCGAGCACCATGTCGTAGCCGCGAAGGATAGACTCGAACTCCTGGCGCTTGTAGTCCACGATTTCATCAGCGCCGAGACTCCGGACCAATTCGATATTCCCTGTGCTGGTTGTCGTTCCGACCTTGGCGCCAATATATTTGGCGAGTTGAATCGCAAAGCTGCCGATGCCTCCAGAGCCGGCAGGAATGAATATCTTCTGCCCGCTTTTCAGGCTGGCCCGCTCCACGATAGCCTGCCAGGATGTGAGGCCAACCATTGGAATAGAAGCGGCCTGCACGAAATCGAGGTTCGCGGGCTTATGTGCAGCGACCCGTTCCGGGACAGCGACAAAATCGGCAAGAGTGCCGCGGCTCAAGTCAAAGACGCTGGCGAAGACCGCGTCGCCGACCTTGAAACGCGTCACGCCGCTGCCAATTTCCGCGATCACACCGGCGACATCGCTGCCGATCGTCGCAGGAAGTCTGAACTTGAGCACCGGTTTAAATGTGCCCTTCGGTATCATGGTGTCGATCGGGTTCAGGCCGACGGCGTGGACCTGAACGAGGATTTCGCCCGGCCCGGGCGCGGGACGGGGCATATCCGCGTATTCTGGCTGAACGGATTTGCCGTAGCGCCTAAAGACGAGAGCTTTCATGGACGACTGCCTTACGTAAGAGGATTGGCGTTTTCCGGGGAAGATCGGCGTTTGCGTGGATCATTTCCCTGGTTTCAGAAAATCGGTGAGCCGCTGAAACCACATGACCTTGGCGAAATCGCCGGAAACCGACAGGTCGCCATCGTGAAGGCCTTGCAGGAATGCTCCCGTAGAGTCCTTCGCCGACAAGATGCGAAATCCTGCCGAAGCATCGGAAAAGGTCAGCGTGAAATCTGCTGCGGACGAGAGACCGGCGCCACTGGTGACGCGCCCGTTTGCGATCCGATAGTGGCGGCCGGCGCCGCCGGCCGTTCGGATTTGGAAGCACACATTTTTGCCCGACGCGTGTTGCGCGGCGTCTGCCCGCGTGCGGATGGCGCGCTGAAGCAGTTTTGCCAGCATCCAGAGCAGAAACTTGAATTTCAGCATGGTGAATACCTTTCTGGCGGTTTGCCGCTTCTATTCTTCAAGGAACTGCACTGCGTGACGAACGAAGCGCGTCGGATATTGGAATTGCGCGCCATGGGCTGCATCGGGATAGACGACGAGCTGCGCGTTCGGGATGTTCTGGACCATGTGCCACGAATTGATCGTGGGGATCATCACGTCGTTGACGCCGTTGAGGATGAATGTCGGCTGGCTGATCGTTCGCAGATGAGCGAAAGGGTCCGCCAGATCGAGCTTGGGCAGGAAATACAAGTTCGCCTCGATCTGGGCCTGCATCAGCGCCGACGAAGTCGGCGGGTCCGCGTCCTCACGGAGGTGGCGCCTCGCCCAGAAATCTCGGCCAGCCTGTTTTGCAGCCTCGGATGGCCCAAAAAACAGGAACAGGAAATCGTCCACAGTCGGCACTGGATTGACCGCGATGTCGCTGACTCCCGGGGCCATGTCGGGAACGCCACCACGCGGACCGGTGCCCAGCAACATCAGCTTGCGCACGAGGTCCGGGTGGCGCCGCGCCAGATCCTGCGCCTGATAACCGCCGAGCGAGAAGCCGAGCACATCGACCTTGGAAAGGCCAAGCGCGCGTATGACCAGCGCCGCATCATCGGCCATCGCCTCGATCCGCGTTCGCGGCTTTCCGGACGAGGACGCGACCCCGCGTCCGTTGTAAAGGATCACTTCACCGCCCTGCGCCAGTCCATCGGTCAGCAGCGGATCCCAATGATCCATGCCTCCTCGGAAATGCTGCATCAGGAACAGAGGCGGCCGCGCGCCGTCGGCGTTGCCAAACCGGCGATATGAAAACCGGTCGCCGTCCAGTTCCACATAGCGGGTCGGCGCCGTCAGATGGGTGTCGGTCATGTTCTATCCCTCTGGAGGATGCGCACGGCTCAGGCGCGCGCGCGCCGGGTGCGGAACGCGCCCCAACCACTTGTCAAAACCGCGCGAAGGAAACTTTTGAGCCCGCTTTCGCGCGGGCGCGGATCGCCGCCTTTCGCGATCCGCTTCAGCTGGGCGGTGTACCAGAAGATCTCCATGATCCCCATGCGATCGATTTTCGTGATGCCCGTTCGGATCGGCTTCACCTGCTCGGTTGGATCGCGGCCGGCGAGCAGATGTCGCGGCGCGTCGGGATCGATCGCCAGCAACCGGGCAAGGCCGACCACATCGAGCGCGCCGGACCCCAGCGCCGCGTTCATGGCCTTCACCGTGCGAAAACCGCCCGTCACCATGAGGGGCACACCCGGCGCCGCATCGCGCGCCCTGGCCGCGAAATCGAGGAAATAGGCTTCGCGCGCGCGCGTGGACGCTTTCTTGGTTTCGTCGATTCCGCCGCTCATTGCCGGCGCTTCATATGTGCCGCCAGAGACTTCGATCAGATCGATTCCCGCTTCCGCCAACGCCCGAACCGTTTCCAGCGATTCCTCTTCACTGAAGCCACCCCGCTGAAAATCGGCGGAGTTGAGCTTGATTGCGACGGGGAAGGCTGGACCGACCTGGCGGCGGATCTCCGCATAGACGGCCAGGACGAAGCGGCGCCGTTTTTCCGGGGAGCCCCCCCAGGCGTCGTTTCGCTGGTTATGATGCGGTGAAAGGAATTGGCTGATGAGATAGCCATGCGCGCCATGGATCTGAACACCAGTAAATCCGGCCATTTTGCAAACCGCCGCGCTTTTGCCGAAGCGGTGTATGATGTTCTCGATCTCTGCCGTCGTCATTTCGCGGGGCGTGGCGAACAAGCCTTGCATGTCCTCACGAAACGGCACGGCCGAGGGCGCCACGGTTTCGGCGTTCAAGCCTTTGGTCGCCTGCTTGCCCGGATGGTTGAGCTGCACCCAAATCGCGGCGCCTTGTGAAGTCGCCGCAGCCGCCCAGCGACGCAAGATGGGCAAGTCGGTTTCGTCCTCAATTGCGACATTGCCAGGCTCGCCGAGCGCGCGGCGGTCGATCATGACGTTGCCGGTAATGATCAGGCCAAGCCCCGATGCCGCCCAGCGTCCATACAGTGTCACCAGCCCTGGCTTTGGACGATTGTCCCAAGTGCCGAGGGTCTCGCTCATTGCTGCCTTAGCAAGACGATTGCGCAAGACGGAGCCGTTGGGCAGGGTCAGGGCATGGGTCATCGGCTCTGGCTCTGCGGAAACGATAGTCTGCATTGGCAGGTCCTTCATCGGGCGATGGCCCGGGTTGTTTCGCTCGACGCCCGCGAAGGCGTTGGAGGCGTCAATCCGCAGCGGCTCATCGGCAGACAGTTTCATTGCGGTCGGCTGCGAAATCGGATCGCCGGTCCCGGCCGATGTCGGATGATTCATGGTCTTGTCCTCGGTGAAGGCCGCGCGGCAGGATCAGTTGGCCAGGAAGGCTTTCGCTTCTTTCAGGAAGGCATCGTGGTACTGAAAAATACCGCCGTGACCCGCATCGGGGTACAAGACGAGCTTGGCGCCGGGGATGCGCTGCGCCATGTCTTTCGAGTTTTCGGTCGGCACCATGATGTCGTGATCGCCGTTGACCACCAACACGGGCTGGCGAACGGTTCCGAGCGGTTGCCGGGGCTGGAGACCCCAGGCCTCGATCGCCTTCAGCTGCCGCAGCATCGGGCCGAATCCCACAGCCGCGTCCCGGTCGTTCTTTCGCTCCTTCAGACGCGCGACGAACGCCTTGGCGGCACGGCGTCCGTTCAGACTGGATGTGAAGAACAGAAAGATCTTGGGGTCGCGGAAAGTAGCGAAGCCTTTGAATATCAGGGGCCAGGATACCGGCCCGACCTGCGCTATGCCAATCCCGCCCGCAGGCCCCGTTCCCGCGAGGATCACGCGCCGCACGAGATTTGGTGCATCAAAAAGGATCTGCTGGCCGACAAAGCCACCCAGCGAGAAGCCGAGGAGGTCGATTTGGCCGAGCCCGAGCGCGCGAATCGCAGCGATCATGTCGCTCGACATTTCCTTGATGGTCAGCGGCGCCTTGCCATCCGACTTGCCGATGCCGCGATAGTCGATCGCATAGACCGGACGATCCGTTGCCAACCCCTCGACGATCCGAGGGTCGAAATTGTCGAGGTTCGCGGCCCAATGATTGAGAAGCACCACGGGAGGAGCGCCCGCATCCGGCCCAAGTCGTCGAAATGCGAATCGCGTGCCGGCCGCCTGGACATGCTGGGTCGGCGCAGACAGCCAGTCAGCAATTTGATCGTCGTTGAACAAGCTTTTGTCGGTCATTGCCTTCATCTCTCGAAAGCGTGAATCGTTCGACGGTCCGACCTCGGACTTCAGGCATCGGCGCGATAGCGCGCGGCAGGCAGGGACTGAGCGAAGCCGGGAAGCATGCTTTGCCGCGCCGCCTCCAGCGCGTCCCAGCGCCCTTCGTCGTGAAGTGGCGGTATCGTCACGCCCTCGCGGCGGTCGAAGCCGACGAGTGCTGCGTCGACGAGGTCGGCAACCTCCATCAATCCCGACATGGTGTTCACATCGACGCCGGATTTTTTCCAGATTTCGGTGCGAGTCGCGGCGGGAAGAACGGCTTGAACATAGACGCCCTGCGGCCCGAGCTGGAGGCTCAGGGCCTGAGAGAGGTGCAAAACGAACGCCTTGGTTGCGCCATAGACCGGCATGCCGAATTCCGGAGCCAATCCCACGACGGAGCCGATGTTGACGATTGCGCCGTCACCAGCCGCGGAGAGGCGCGGGGCAATCGCGTGGGCGAGCCGCACCAAGGCAGTCGTGTTCAGCGTGACAAGCTTTTCGACATCGTCGATGCCCTGCTCGATGAACGCGCCGCCAAGATTCGCACCGGCGTTATTGATGAGAATGCCTATTTTTGTGTCGTCGCGCAGCCGGGCTTCGACCGCGGCGCGCTGCGCTGCATCGACGAGGTCGGCGGAAAGGACGTCGACGGCGACGCTGGTTTCGGAGCGCAAGCGCTGCGCCAACTCCTCCAGTCGCGCCGTGTCGCGCGCGACCAGGACAAGATCATGCCCGCGCCGCGCAAAGCGATCAGCATAGGTCGCGCCAATGCCGGTTGATGCGCCGGTGATCAGGGCTGCGGGATTGACACTCATGGGATTGCCTTCCAAGGGAGAAACCCGATATATGATGACCATCATCATTATGGCGTTATATGATGGCCGTAATGTAATAGTCAATCGGTGTCCGCGGAGATTTTTGCGATGAAGGTGAGCAGGGAGCAGGCGGCACAGAATCGCATCCGCATCCTGACCGAGGCGGCGCGGTTGTTTCGCGAAAAAGGCTTTACGTCAGTGAGCGTTGCGGAGGTAATGAAAGCCGCAGGTCTTACCCACGGCGGCTTCTACGGCCAATTCAAATCCAAGGATGACCTGATTGCTCAAGCGATCGCGTTCGCGTCGGGCAGCCAGTCCGACACGACTGATTTGAGCGCCTTCATCGACACTTATCTCTCGATCCCCCACATCCAGCATCCCGAACTCGGTTGTCCAATGGCCGCTCTGGCGGGTCTCATGCGCGACCAGGCGCCTGAAGCGCGGGCTGCCATGGCCGAGCGGCTTGGCGCGCACCTCGACAGTCTTGCCAATGCGATGCCCGGTGAAACTGGTGCGATCCGGCGGTGCGCGGCGATTGGAAGCTGGGCCGCCATGGTCGGAGCCTTGATCTTGGCGCGGTCGATCGATGATCCCAAGCTATCGTCTGAACTTCTCACCGAAACGCGCGCCTGGATCGATATGAAAGGAGCGGCAGGGAAAACATGACACTGGCGAGTGAGCGACGCGAAGCCATCGAAGCGGCGCTTCCCTACTGGCGCGAGGCGCAGAAAAGCATCGAGTCGCTGGTCGAGTTCTCTGAAATCACAGCTCTCGCCGATCAGCTTTCGCGTTTGCGGGAGAACTAAAGTTCCTGAACCATCCGAATGAGTTAGTGCACGAGATATAGTTAGCTCTCATAACTGTGACGGCGGAACTCCATACCACCGCCTATAGGCTCGACGAAAATTTGCTGTGTCGGTGAAGCCAAGCAGGTAACCTGCTTCCTTCACGCTCATGTTCCGGCCATTCAGATATTCCCGCGCAAGGCGGCACCGCACATTGTCCAGAATTTCCATGTAGGACGCGCCTTCGTCGTGGAGCCTACGGTGAAGCGTTCTCGGCGTCATGTTGAGGAGGCGAGCGGACACGCTTAACGACGGAAACGAACTCTTGTTTTCAAGCATGAGTCGTTCGAGTCGCGCTGTAATCGTGTGCGCCGACGAGAGACGGTCTAGCTCAAGCTTGCAGACGGCCAGCGCCTCCGACATGACCAGCGTATCGCGCTGCGTCAGAACCCGCTGCGCATCGCTCAGGTTGAAAATCATGCCCGTCCAGTTTTGTCCGTAGTCTACGGGGCAGCCCAGGAGACTGCGCGCCAGCTTGGCATGTGACGGCTCGGTCATTTGGAAGGCTATGCGTTTGCAGGCGCTGCCCGCCAGTGTCTTCGAGTCGGCGATATTCTTCACCGCAAACAAGGCGATTTCCGAAACGACATGGCCAGTGCTCCCGAGGCCCACGGCGGGGTCGAAAGAAACACACAAGGTGTCTCCATGTATTTTCGTTCTTATGGCGACCATCGACGTGCGGAGCGGCACATAAGTCGCGACAATCTCCATAGCTTCCTGGATCGAGCCCGCAGCGGTCGCCGCAAGCCCCATGATGCCATGAGCGCTCGGCGCGAGACCACGCCCGACGAGAAGCCCCAGGCCGCTTTCGCCAGTTGACGCCACGGCGTCGTCGATGAGCGCCCGATATGTCGCTATCTCGGTTTCGTTTCCCGACCGCGACAGGGAAGATTCATCAAGTCCTGCGCGCGCGAGCCATGCGGCGACATCGACGCCATGCGCGGCCACCTGCTGCGCAATCTGAGGAATGTAGTTGATCGGCGTGCGGCGATGCGCCGCTACTGTTGCGCGCTTCATCGGCATATTGGCGACCAATGACCCCAGATTGTCAAATCAACGGCTGGAGTCTGGCGATAAATGACCCCCTTTTGTCTTCCGCGGCACTATGCCGCGGGTAGGCTCGATCGTACTTTTTCAAAAAACGCCGGTCGAACCAAAAACAGGCGATCGCAAGGGAGGGTATCGTGTTGTCATTTTTCGGCAAGAGGTCGCCGCACAAGGCCCTGATAAACGGGAACTCCATCTCCGTCGACGCGGATGAGACATTGTTGCAGGCTGCATTGCGTCAGGAGGTCGCGTTTCCAAATAATTGCCGCGTCGGCGGTTGCGGCGCCTGCAAGTGCAAGCTCAAGAACGGCAAGGTCGCGGAACTGACCGAAACCGCTTATCTGCTGACCGAGAAAGAAATAGCAGACGGCTATATTCTCGCGTGCCAGAGCCGATTGACGTCGGACATCGACATCGAACTGGACGTCGACGCTGCCTTTTCGTCCGACCCTGTGCATGCGCGTATCGTCGGGCGCGAGTTCCTTACGCACGACATCGTGCGGATCGATGTGCAGCTCGATCGGCCCATCGCGTACAAGGCCGGTCAATACGCTGAAGTGACGCTGGCCGCCGTCCCGGGAGCGCCGCGATGCTATTCTTTCTCCACCGCGCCCAATCCGGACGGTCATGCCAGCTTTACCATCCGCCGTGTGCCGGGTGGGCGCTTCTCGACCCATGTGTTCGACAATGACGTGATTGGCCACGAGCTGACCGTGCGTGGGCCTGCCGGCGACTTCTATCTGCGCGATGGCGCAGAGAAAGTTCTGTTCGTCGCCGGCGGCAGCGGGCTGGCCCCGATCCTCGGCATGCTTGAGGAAATGGATCGCAACGGCGACCGCCGTCCCGTGACCCTGATCTTTGGCGCGCGACAGCGGAAAGATCTTTACGAGCTCGACCGGTTGGCCGCCTATGCGGCGAAATGGCCCGATTTCCGCTTTCTCCCGGTGCTGAGCGATGACGACGCCAACACCGAATGGACGGGGCTGCGCGGTCTGGCGACCGATTTCATCAAAGAGCATGCGGCGGGCGTTGCGGCGGCCTATCTTTGCGGGCCGCCGGCCATGGTCGATGCGGCGATCGAAGCGAACAAGGCAAGCGGCATTGCGCCGGACAAAATCCACGCCGACCGCTTTTTCGTTAAAAAAATTGAGAACACCGGTTTCTACGGCGCCGTCGGACTGCCAAAGGTAGAGAGAAGCCCTGCCACGGCCTGGGACTACTTGAAATTCATGCTGCTGCACCTGGTGGGCTTCGGGGCAATCGCGGCCTATCTCGCTGGCGGCGTTTGGATAGCTGTCGGACTTCTCGGCTTCATCGCGTTGTATGTCGGGGGCGATATGATCGCAGGGGATGATGTGGTCACCCCAAATTACCGCAAGCCATGGATATTGACGTTACAATTGTGGATGGCGTTGCCCATGCTTTCGGCGATCTCCATCTGCTTCCTGTGGTCGTTGGCGACAGGCGATCCTCTTGGTCTGGGTAGCTTGGTGCAGAGCGTTACGGGCTATGACGCCATAGCGGCGCGCGACGCAACCGGGCCATGGACGCTCTATCTGTGGGGAACGGTTTATTTCGGCTTGCTCATTGGCTTTGTCGGTACGGTTACCGCCCACGAGCTAACCCACCGAACATGGGATCCCATCTCGCTGTGGATCGGTCGCTGGCTGCTGGCTTTCAGCTACGATGTCGGCTTCGCAATCGAGCACGTCTATGGTCACCATCGTTATGTCTCGACCGAGCATGACCCGGCGACGGCACCGCGTGGCCGCAATGTTTATTTCCACATCGTCGCTTCGACGATCAAAGGCAATATAAGCGCGGCGAACATCGAAGCGGACCGTCTGAGACGGAAGCACCTGCCGGTGTTCTCTCTCCATAACGCTTATATCCGTGGCTTGCTGATGAGCGCCGCACTCGTCGTCGTGGCCTTCGCAATGGCGGGCTGGACAGGCGTTCTGTTTTTCTCGATCGGCGCGCTCTGGGGGAAAGCGCTCCTGGAGATCGTCAATTACATGGAGCATTATGGAATGGTGCGTTTGCCGAACCAAGCCGTTGAGCCGCGCCATTCGTGGAACACCAACAGCACGATCAGCTCCTGGGGCATGTTCAACCTGAGCCGGCATTCCCATCACCATGCCCAGGGCGAAGTTCCCTATCAGGATCTCATGCCCTTGCCGAGCGCGCCCGTGATGATCGGCGGCTATCTGGCAACGGTCATTGTGACACTGATCCCACCGCTCTGGCATCGGTTGATGATCCCGAAACTTATGCAATGGGACCGCGACCACGCTTCGTCCGAGGAACGGATACTGGCGTTGCGCGCCAATCAGCGAAGCGGACTCGCGGCGCTGACAGATTACGATCCGCGCGATTGGGCTTTGACGCCCGCCGAGTAAGTCGGGCCGACGGTTAGGCCTTGGCCCTGGCCATGAAGCCGTCTTGCGACATTTCTGGCCAGTCGTTCCAAAATTGAGCCCACACAAGAATATTCGCCCATGAAATAAAAGCGTTGGATCAACCAGCGCGGGAGGAAACAATGGAATTCGATTATGTGATCGCCGGCGGCGGATCCGCAGGCGCAACCCTTGCGGCACGATTGAGCGAAGACCCCTCGGTCACCGTCTGTCTGCTGGAAGCCGGTGGGCGGGGCGACGGCATCTTGGTCCGGGCGCCGGCCGCCGTGGTCGGGGTAATGCCGGGATATGGCAAGATCAACAACTGGGCTTTCAATACGGTTCCGCAGCCGGGACTCAAGGGCCGGCGCGGCTACCAGCCGCGCGGGCGGGCGCTTGGCGGGTCTTCCGCGATCAACGCCATGCTCTATGTGCGCGGGCAAAGGCAGGACTATGACGGCTGGGCCGACCTTGGTTGCGACGGCTGGGACTGGGACAGCGTGCTGCCCTATTTCAAGCGCTCGGAAAACAACGAGCGCGGCGATAACAAGTTTCACGGTGTGAACGGCCCGCTTCAAGTTTCCGAGCAGAAAAGCCCGCGACCGATCACGCGCGCTTTCATCGAAGCCGCCCAAGAAATGCAGCTGCGCGAGCGCGACGATTTCAACACCGGCGACAATGAAGGTGTCGGCCTCTATCAAGTGACCCAGTTCCATGATCGGGCACGCAATGGCGAGCGCTGTTCTGCGGCCGCGGCCTATCTGCATCCGGTGATGAGCCAGAGGCCCAATCTCAAGGTTCTCACCGGCGTGCGGGCCTCGCGCATCGTGTTCCAGGACAAGCGCGCGATCGGCGTTCTTTACCGCAAGGGCGGGGCCGAATATCTGCTCCGGGCGAGGCGCGAAGTCATTGTCGCCGCAGGGGCGTTCGGCACGCCACAGCTCCTGCAACTCTCGGGCGTCGGACGCGCGCAGGACATAACGCCACATGGCGTCGAAATGGTGCACGAACTGCCCGGCGTTGGTCAGAATCTGCAAGACCACCTCGACTTCATCCAGGCCTTCAAGACCAAAGACACGGATAATTTCGGGATTGGCCTTGCCGGCGCTGTCGGTCTAACCAAGCATATCGTGCAATGGCGGCGCGACGGGACGGGAATGATCGCCACTCCCTTCGCCGAAGGCGCCGCTTTCCTGAAATCGAGCCCGATCGTCGATCGCCCGGACCTGCAATTGCATTTCGTGATTTCGGTGGTCGATGACCATGCGCGTAAATTGCACCCTGGCTATGGATTTTCTCTCCATGTTTGCGCCCTTCGGCCGCACTCGCGGGGCGAGGTCTTCCTGCAATCGGGCGACCCACTGGCCGATCCGGGCATCGATCCAAAATTTCTGTCCGATCCGCGCGATCTCGCCGTGCTGGTGAAGGGGGCCAAAATCTCGCGTGAGATCCTGATGGCCCCGTCCATGGCGAGATATCGGGAGACGGAACTTTTCGGCGTTCGCGACAATATGACGGACGCCGAATGGGAGGAGCATATTCGCTCGCGCGCGGACACGATCTACCACCCCGTCGGAACCTGCAAGATGGGCGTGGACGAAATGGCGGTGGTCGATCCGCAATTGCGCGTTCGCGGGCTTGCAGGGCTGCGTGTCGTGGACGCGAGCATCATGCCCGCGCTCATTTCCGGCAACACCAACGCCCCTACCATCATGATCGCGGAAAAGGCCGCCGACATGATCCGAGGCGTCGGTCCGGCTTCGCGAGCCGCGCCCCCGTTGCGCGACGACAAGACGTCAGACGCTCGCCGGGACGACGTGCCCTGCCTTCAGGTTGCCGAGGTTCTTCAATGAAACACCAGCAAATCCCGAACCCGGTCGATTTCGGCGTTTACGACACGGCTCTTGCCGTCCTCGATGCGGCCAAAGACGATTGGGCGCGCGTTTCGGTCGCCGAGCGCATCGACATTCTCGAGGCGATCAAGACATCGCTCATGCAACAGGCGGAGGGATGGGCCGAAATCGCGGCGCGCCGGAAGCTCATTCCGGCCGGTTCGCCTCTGACCGGCGAGGAATGGATATCAGGACCCTATGCGGTCATGGCCGCCTGCAACGGTCTGATCCTGACCCTCTCGCGGATGAAGAACAAGGCGTTTCTTGCAGAACTACCCTACCGCCATCTCGGCGACGGACAACTTGCGGTGCGCGTTCTCCCGCACGGTATCTGGGACCGGCTGGTTCTGTCGGGCGTGAAAGCCGAAGTCTGGATGCAGCGCGACGTCACGGAAACATCATTGCAGGCGGCTTCAGCCTACGATGTTCCGGAGGTCGAGCGTCAGGGCAAGGTGGCGCTGGTGCTCGGGGCGGGCAATATCGCCGCCATCAGTCCACTGGACGCCTTCCAGAAGATCTTCATCGAGAACCAAGTGGTTCTCCTGAAGATGAATCCGGTCAACGATTACCTGACAGAATACCTCGACGCGGCGCTGAAACCGCTGATCGACAGGAACGCCCTGCGCATCGTTCGCGGCGGGGGGAGCGCTGGCGCTTATCTGGTGGAGCATCCGCTGGTCGAGGAAATCCACATCACCGGCTCCGGCGCGACCCATGACGCGATCGTCTGGGGAACGGGAGCGGAGGGTGAGGCCAATCGACGGGCGGGCAAACCGCGAAATCCCCGGACCGTCACGTCGGAGCTCGGCGCCATATGTCCTACGATCGTCGTGCCCGGACCATGGTCGAAGGCCGACATTCTCTTTCAGGCCGAACAGATTGCCACGCAGAAGCTGCATAATTCCGGCTATAATTGCGTGGCGCTTCAGGCCCTCATCCTTCCGCAAGGCTGGGACCAGACGGAAACCTTGATCCGCGAGGTGCATGCCGTCATGGCGCGAGCCGGCCAGCGCGAGGGGTACTACCCCGGAAGCGCGCAGCGATCCGCGGATTTCGTGGCGCATGGCGGCGCTGAAAGCATCGAACGAGGCCCTGGAGCGCCCGCCTGTCTCGTTGCCAATTTCGACAAGGGCGATTCGGACTGGCTCGCTCACAACGAGATTTTCGCCCCCGCTCTGACAACGAAAAGCTTGCCTGCGAAAGATCCTGAAACCTATCTGCGCGAGGCGATCACTTTCGCCAATGATCGACTGTATGGAACATTGGGCGCGAATGTCATCATTCACCCCCACACGATCAGGGCGATCGGACGCGCGCGGTTTGAAACCTTGCTCGGCGAATTGCGCTACGGCACGATCGCCGTGAACGCCTGGACCGGGCTCGCCTTCCTGCTCAACGCTTGTCCATGGGGCGGATTCCCCGGCGCCGCCATCAGCAATCCCGGCTCGGGCATTGGAACGGTCCACAACACCTTCATGCTGGAGAAGACCGAGCGAACCGTCGTGGAGGCTCCATGGCGACCGTTCCCGCGCAACCTCTTGTCGCTCGGATTCACGCTCTTGCCTCGCCCGCCCTGGTTCATCACCAACCGCCGGCAGCACGTGCTCGGACGATTGTTGACGCAATTCCAGTACAAGCCCTCGGTCTTGAAACTTCCGAGGATATTTTTGAACGCGCTCCGGGGATGATCGAGGAGGAGGCCGCCTGGCCGAGCTGATTGTCTCTTCCGCAACGGGATTCGAATCGTCAATGTTGCGCGAGCTGGATCGCCAATCCCGTGGGGGGATGGAGCTTGCATCATGCAGCGCTCCATCCGGTGCCCGCCCGGACCCGTGGCCGGATCTCGCGCGTCGAGGCGATCCGCCCACGGGTCCGGGCGAGCGCCCCACCGATCGACGAGCATAGCGCGCTTCGAGCGATTGCCGCCCCCATCCGAAGTTGCGCGGGACAGCCGCAGTCGATCGGGTTCAAGTTCGGTGACCTGAACGTCACCCTGGTGCCGCATAGTATACGAGACACAAGAAGACCACGCGGGAGGAAGACATGCTCGGTTCGATGATGGATTGGCCGCTTCTGTGCACGAAGATCCTCGACCACGCCGCCGCCCAACACCCCAAGCGCACCATCCTGACCCGCTCGGTCGAAGGCCCGTTCCACACCACCAACTACGCCGAGCTGCGCGCCCGCTCGCTGCAATGCGCCAAGCGGCTCGAGAAGCACGGCATCGGTTACGGTGACCGCGTCGCGACGCTGGCCTGGAACACCTGGCGCCACATGGAAGTGTGGTACGGCCTGCTCGGCCTCGGCGCGATCTATCACACCGTCAACCCGCGCCTGTTCCACGACCAGATCGTCTGGATCATCAACGACGCCGGCTCGCGCCTGCTGTTCGTCGACCTGACCTTCCTGCCGATCGTCGAGAAGATCGGCGCCGAGATCCCCGGGATCGAGCAGATCATCGTCCTGACCGACGCCGCCCACATGCCGGCGACCACCCTGCCCAACGCCGTTCCTTACGAGGAGTGGCTGGCCGAGGTCGACGGCGACTTCGAATGGAAGAGCTTCGACGAGAACACCGCCGCCGGCCTGTGCTACACCTCCGGCACCACCGGCCACCCCAAGGGCGTGGTCTATTCCCACCGCTCCAACGTCATCCACGCCTGGCAGGCGGCGACCGCCGACATGTTCGGCTGCTCCTGCCTCGACACGATCATGCCGGTCGTGCCGATGTTCCACGCCAACTGCTGGTCGATCGCCTTCACAGCGCCGCTGACCGGCGCCGCCCTGGTGCTGCCCGGCGCCAAACTCGACGGCGCCTCGATCCACGAGTTGCTGGAGGTCGGCAAGGTCACCATTACCGCCGCCGTGCCTACGGTTTGGCTGATGCTGCTGCAGGTGATGGAATCGAAGAACCTCCGCCTGAGCCATCTGAAGCGGGTGATCATCGGCGGTGCCGCCTGCCCGCGCGCCATCACCGAGAAGTTCGAGAAGAACTACGACATCCGCGTCGCCCACGCCTGGGGCATGACCGAGACCAGCCCGCTCGGCACCATCTGCGGCCCCAAGCCCGAGACCGCCGCCCTCGACCTCGCCGGCCGCCTCGATCTCCAGGTCAAGCAGGGCGTGCCACCCTTCGGCGTCGAGATGAAGATCACCGACGACGAGGGCCGCGAGCGTCCGCGCGACGGCAAATCCTTCGGCCGCCTGCGGGTGCGCGGGCCGGCCATCGCCGGCGGCTACTTCAAGGGCCAGGGCAAGGAGAACTTCGGCCCCGACGGCTTCTTCGACACCGGCGACGTCGCGACCATCGACGAGAACGGCTACATGCAGATCACCGACCGCGCCAAGGACGTCATCAAGTCCGGCGGCGAGTGGATCTCGACCATCGATCTCGAGAACCTCGCCGTCTCCCATCCCGACGTGATGGAAGCCGCGGTGATCGGCGTCGCCCACCCCAAGTGGGACGAACGCCCGCTGCTGATCATCGTGCCGAAGGCCGGGAAGTCTCCGACCAAGGAGGACATCCTCGCCTTCTTCGAAGGCAAGATCGCCAAGTGGTGGATGCCCGACGACGTCGTCTTCATCGAGGAGATCCCGCACACCGCGACCGGCAAGATCCAAAAGATGAACCTGCGCGAGCGCTTCCGGGGGTATGTGTTGCCGGGGGCGTGAGGGGGGGGCAGATTTTCCGTGCCGCGATGGGCCACAAGATTGGCGGGTCGAAGAGCAGGCTGGGCGGAATCGAGCGGCCAAGCGGGCTACTACCCTGCGGGCCGAGCGGTGCAGTCTCGGTGGATCGCACAATCACGAGGACATATGAGGATTGGCTTCATCGGCTCGAATTCTATCCCACCGCGGCCAAACTTCGCCCGCGCGGTCTGAAAAAGGATAGACTGTTCTTTCCGAAACCGTCCGATCTTGGCCGCCTTGCCGGCCTGATGAGTGCGGGATAGTTTACGTCGTTGACGACGTCGCTATTGACGTCGTCAAGGAGGTGAGCGGTGCGCCAGGAGATCCTGATCGGCCCGGAGCGACGGCGACGATGGTCTGAAGGGAGCCCGTCCCCCCCGAGGGTACGGATCCCGTGCGGGAGCAAGGGCCCCTTCCGCGTTCTTCTCAACCCTGAACAGTTGCTTGGGACTGCAGATCCCACACGGCATGGACAGGAGCCTTCACCATGCCGCAGCCCATCGCCGGCTGCGATCTTTCGCGTGCCTTCATCGATCTCCACTTCCTGCCGGCCGGCAAAGTCGGCCAGATCGCCAATACCCCGGAAGCCATCGCGTCTTGGCTCGATACGCTCGGGCGCGATGTCCTCGTCGTCTTCGAGGCGACCAGTGGATGCGACGGCGATCTGATCGCGGCTCTTGCCGAACGTGGTCACCCGTTCTCACGGGTCAATCCGCGTCAGGCCCGGGAGTTCGCTCGCGCCACCGGCGTCCTCGCCAAGACCGATCGGGTCGATGCCCGTGTCCTGGCGCGGATGGGAGCCGCCCTGCCGCTGCCGATCACCGTTCCGGTGAGTGCCGCCCGCTCGCGTCTCTCCGATTTCCTACGTCGTCGCAGGCAGTTGGTCGACATGTGCAAGGCCGAGAGGCTGCACCGACACAGTGCCGGTCAGGACGAGATCACCACCGCAATCGAGGCAATGATCGACCTCCTCGGCCGCCAGATCACCGATCTCGATCGACACATCGCCGGGCTCATCGACGAGGACGCGACGCTGGCGAGCCAAGCCCGACTGCTCGCCGCCGTTCCCGGCATCGTTCCCACCGTCCTCGCCACGCTCCTCGGGGAGTTGCCGGAACTGGGAACCCTGTGTCGACGCCGCATCGCCTCGCTCGCCGGCCTCGCCCCCCGTGCCCGAGAAAGCGGAACCTGGCGCGGCGCTCGACGCATCTGGGGAGGCCGAAGGAAGGTTCGCGAGGCCCTCTACATAGCCGCCCTCTCCGCCTCGCGCTACGTCCCGCCCTCGTCGCCCTGCGCGACCGAATGCGCCAGAAAGGCAAGGCGCCGAAGACCATCCTCATCGCCGTCGCCCGCCAGCTCCTCGTCATCCTCAACGCCATGCTCAAGACAGGCACGCCGATCGCTCTCGCTTGAACAACACAGTTGCCCCCGCGACGTCCGTATCCGACCGAAGTCGCGGGATTTTCATTGAAAACTATATAGATATTTCAATTGCATAGGTGTTCGCAGTTTTTTCCTGAGTGGCGCTCAGCCTGCGACGACCGCGTTGGCGATCGCCGTGGATCCGTCATGCCGCGTGGTGGAATAGACGATGCACCAGGCTCGGACGCCGGCAGGAACCGTCTTCTCAAACGGCTCCATGAGGATCAGAGCGCCGGGTTCGCTCGGGAGCACGTCGGGGGCGGCATAGAAGGCGCCCGGGTTCGCTCGGGAGCACGTCGGGGGCGGCATAGAAGGCGCCCGGGGTCGCCGGTCGCGACGCCCACCAGGATGTTGCGACGGCGAGGATGACCGCAACGGACAGACCGGCAGCGATGCGTGCTGAAGCGACTGGTCTCGGTCGGGCGCATTTCGTCGGCCTCGGCAATCGATGAACAGCGATGGTTCGTCAGCAGCTCCCGAACGCCACCCGGCGTCGATCTTATACCAATGGCCCTCATCCCTGACCGATATGCGCCCAGTCGCGCATCCCGATCGATGTGATGACCTCGGGACTGTCGACGAGCCTTCGCCAGGCCTCGCAGGCGGCGTCGACGATCTCGGCGTAGGTCTCGAAGACGCGGTTGGAGAGCCAGTTCGATCGCAGGTACTGCCAGATCTGCTCGACCGGGTTCAATTCCGGTGATCGCGACGGCAGGAAGATCAACGTCACGTTCTTGGGCACCGTGAGGTTGCCGGTGGTGTGCCATCCTGCGCGGTCGAGCAGCAAGACGGCGTGCGATCCTCGCGCGACCATGGTCGAGATCTCATCGAGATGCATCTGCATCGCCTCGGTGCCGATGTAGGGGAGTGCGAGCGCGGCGCCGACGCCGCGCGCCGGGCAGATCGCGCCGAACAGGTAGGCGTTCTCGTAGCGCTGGTCGGCGGGTTGGCGTGGTCTCGTCCCTCGCCGTGCCCATTGCCGAACGATGCCGTTCTTTTGTCCGATGCGGGCCTCGTCCTGGAACCAGATCTCGATCCGTTTCCGCTTCGGCAGATGGCCGACGTGGGCGTTCAGCGTCCGGGCGAAGTTTTTTTGAACGCCTCCATGACCTCGGGATCCTGCCCCGGATGACGGGGGCGTGCGCTGATGTGGGAGAAGCCGAGCGCCTTCAGGATCTTGCCGACAGTGCGCTCGTGGTAGTCGACGCCGAAACGCTCGAAGACGACCTTCTTCAGGTCGATGCGCCGCCAGCGGACGACGCCGTGGACGGCACGATCCGGGCCGGTCTCGACGATCTCGGAGAGTTCGGCCAGCTGCTCCTTCGACAGCCGGGGCGGCTGCCCTTTCGAGCGGATGTCCCGCAGGCCGTCGGGACCCTGTTCGTTGAACCGGTGGACCCAATCGCGCAGGGTCTGGCGATCCATCCCGCCGATCCGGGCCGCCTGCTCGCGGTCCATGCCGTCGAGCACGGCCGCCAGCGACAGCAACCGCCGGCTCTGGTTGGCGTGCTTGGAAGTGGCTGCGAGCCGTCGCAGGTCCGATGCCGAGTAGTCCGTCCGAAGCTTCACCGCAGCGGCCATGGCGCGAATCCTCCCCGCGCCATGGAATCAGCGATCCAATCCCTCGGAAAGCCCCGGAGAGTCAGCCCCGGCGGCCGATGGTATTACTCTGCGAATGCTCGTCGATCCATGAGGAGTGGATCCGCCGAGTACGGTCACATGCCGTTACAGCACCGTCACATACAGTTGCAAACCGTCACCGAGACGCGACGATCGTGTAGCGCTCATCCTCGATAGCTCCCCGGAAACACCACGTCCTGGTCGACCAGCACGTTGAACTTGTAGCCGGGCCGGATCTCGATGGTCGGCTGGACGTCGAGGTTCTTGGTGATGGTGCGCTCGGCGACGCGGCCGAAGGTCTCGGCGAAATTGCGCCGGGCGGCATCCGATGCGGTCTCCTGATTGGAGAGGGTCGAGTTCTGCGGGATCGCCATGTCCATGCCGGCGCCGATGACGGCGAGGAGGATGGCCGAGCCGAAGGTGCGGAAGTAGTGATTGTCGACCTGATCGGAGAAGCCGCCGTAACCTTCGGCGTCGGTGCCGGCCATGCCGCCGATCTGCAGCGTCGCGCCATTGGGGAAGACGATGTCGGTCCACACCACGAGGACGCGGTTCTGACCGAAGGAGACCTTGGAATCGTAGCGGCCGAGAAGTTTGGCGCCTTGCGGGATGAGCAGGCGTGAGCCGGTGGCGCTGTCGAAGACGTTTTGGCCGACCTGAGCGATGATCCGGCCGGGGAGATCGGAGTTGATGCCGGAGACGAGCGTCGCCGGGATCACCGAGCCGCGTTTCAGCTCGAATGGAGAGGTCTGGCCGACGACTCGGGAGGCGAGATAGCCGAGCGATTTGAGGTCCTGATTGAAGAACTCCTCCTTGGCCTTCTGCCCGTTGGGATCGGTCATCTGCCCGCCGACGCCTGCCTTCAGCGCGGCGGCATAGTGATCGGCTGCGGAACCGGCCTTGGCGAGCGATGCCTCCACCAGTCTTCCCCCCTGCCCGCTCGTCGTGCCCTGGAGCTTCTTCAGATCGAGGGCGAGCGGAGAGTCGTGAGCGGTGTTGGCGGCCTGAACCCGCGCCATGCGCTCGCGTTGGGCCTCGCGGAAGAGCTGTTCCTGCCCCTCGCGTTCCAATCGCGCGCGCCAGGCGTTGTCCGGCTCGGCCGGCGGTCGTTCGGGAGCTTCGACCAGCGGCTTCACCACGAAGGGATTGGCGGGCTTGTCCGGCGCCGGCTTGGCGGCGGGCGCCGGTTGGAAGGGTTGAGTGTCGGCCGGTTCACCGATGATGCCGTCGGCGACGCCGCGTTTCATCTGATCGGCGAAGCTCGAGGCCGAGCCGCCTCGCCCGCCGATTTCCGGGCCGGTCGGACCGCGGCCGTAGAAACCGCGGCTCGACAGGCCCCAGAACACCACCCCGAGAAACACCACGACGAGGCCGAGACCGACGACGATCGGCAGCCGGTTGAGCCGGCGGATCTTCGGCGACCCGGGGCCGGAGAGATCGAGAGACTGCACCATGATCCCCTCCCCTATCCGCGCCGCAGGATCGACAGCGGGCTCGACGGCACGGCCCCGGTCGGGGTCTCGCGATAGGTCCGCGTCAGATCGAGGGTCCTCGTCGAGAGCCGCACCAGGATCTCGCCGTCGCCGGAGGTGACCACGTAGGCGAGAGGGATCGAAGCCCCCTCCCCTGCCGCACCGTCGCGGGTGACCGCATAGCCCTTGGCGCGCAGGGCGCCTTCGAGCGATGAAGCGAAGGGAGCGTCGGAGGACATGAGCACGATGGTCCCGGTACCGGGGCCGACCAGTTCGACGAGCCGGCCCGAGAGATCGCCGGCGATGGCGTCGGCGGTCGAGTTCGAGATCTCCGCCGGCGCTGAGCTGGCGATCAGACCCTCGGTGCCGAAGGTCTGGCAGGCGGCGATCGGCAGGGCGAGACATGCCACGGTGACGAGGCGGACGAGGGCGGTGTGGTCTCGCATGATCACCCTCCTCTCGCGATGGTGATCTTCTCTTGGCTCCATCCGACCCCGGAGACGAGGATCGCCCGATCGATCGCGTAGTCGACGATCATCAGTTCGCCCTTCATGCGATAGTTGACGATGCGGTTGTCGCCACCGGAGACGACGAAGAGGACCGGAGCGTCTGTCCCTGAGAGGGTCGATGGGAACTGGATGTAGGTCTTCGTCCCGTCGGAATAGACCCGCGTCGGCCGCCACGAAGCGCTGCCGCTCATCGAGAAGCCGAAGTTCAGCTGTTCGGCCGGGACACCGGCGCCGGGAAGGGTCGAGGCTTCCATGCGGGCGTTGACCGCCGCCATGCGCGCGCCGACGTCCTCCGGATAGTCGAAGCCGACCCGCGCCATGTACTGGGTCGGGTGCGACTTCAGTTGGAGGTGATAGGTCCTGCGCGAGGTGGTCACGACCATCGAAGTGACGAGATCGGGTTCCGCCGGCTTCACCACGAGATGAACGGCCTGTGCGCCGGAGTCGCCGGAGGTCGCTGGTTCGACCTTCCACCGCACGGTGTCGCCGACGAGCGCATCGCGAACCACTTCGCCGGCCTGGAGCTCGATGTCGCAGACCTGGAGCGGCGAGCAGACGATCGAGGGCTGCACCTCGCCGTAGAGGAAGATCACCTTGCCGTCAGGCCCGCGCGTGACGAGCCCGGGCCTCTCACGCCACTTGGCGGAGAGACTGGCGCCTCGGGATTCATTGGTGCTCATCGACTGCGCCGAGGCCGCATTGCTGCCGGTGACGAGGATCAGGGCGACGGCGGTGGCGAGCGCGCGCGTTCGGTTGTCGGTCATGACGAGGTCTCCAAGCCGGCCGGTCACAGCTGCGCCGTCCATTCGAAATCCTTGAGGTAGAGGCCGATCGGATTGAGGCGGATGACGCCTTCGTCCTGCGGCGGCGTCAGGGTGACGGTGGCGATGCCGCGAAAGCGCCGGCTCGCCGTCTCCTTGCCCTTGCGGTCGCGCTCGTATTCGGTCCAGTCGATCTGGTAGGTCTGGCTGGAGAGCGCGACGATGTTGGAGACTTCGATGGCGACGGTCGCGGTCTTGGCCTTGTCGAAGGGGGAATTGCCCCGGTACCAGGCGTTGACCTTCTCGGTCGCCGGATCGGCGGTGCGCAGCAGCGCATAGGTGCGGTCGATGTACTGCTTCTGAACCACGGCGTCGGGGGTGACCGAGCGCAGATTGCTGACGAAGGCACCGAGCGTGGCGCGGACGACGCGCGGGTCGGCATATTCGATCTGTTGCGGCGTGCCGGCGGTGACCGCCGTCCCGAGCTTGTCGACCTCGACGATGTAGGGGACGAGCTTGACCTGCGTGCTCTGGAAGAGCGCATAGCCGAAACCGATCAGGGCCATCATGAGCGCCGTGATGCCGACGAGGCGCCAGCTCCGGGCGGCCTCGATATGGTCGCCGTAGCGTTCGCTCCATTCCTGGCGCGCGGCGAGATAGGGGTTCTCGGGTGGGGTGGCGTCGGCCATCGCTCTCGCGGCTCCTCGTCTCAAGGTTTCGTCGGTCGGGTGGCAGCAGCACTCTGACGCGCCTGATCGAGCTTGGCGTTGGCGAGGCCGAGGGTGGACGTGCCATAGGACCCAGGAGCGCCGATCGCCTGATCGCGGGCGGCGGAGGCGAGTGCGCCACTGGTCGACCCGAATCCCTGCCGCATGCCGGCGAGCACCGAGGCGCCGACCGAGGCGCCGCCGGCGCGCGCCGCCGAATAGCCGGAGGCAGCTGCCCGCCCTCCCCCATGGACGAGCGCGGCGCTGCCGGCGGCGAAGGACGCGGCCTGGCCGCCGTGGCGGATCGCCTCCATGCCGCCGGTGACCGAAGTGCCCTGAACCACGCCCTGAATGATGTTCGGCACGTAGATCGAGACGACGAAGACGACGACCGAGATCCCGGCGATCGCCAGCGTCGAGACGAACTGATCGGACCCGCTCGAGGCGTTGGCGAGCCCCAAGAGGACGTCGGAGCCGATGCGGGCGATCATCACCAGCGCCATCAGCTTCATGCCGACGGAGAAGGCATAGGTCAGATAGCGGACCGCGAAATCCTTGGTGTAGGAGGAGCCGCCGAGGCCGAGCATGATCATGCCGGCGAGGAGCCCGACATACATCTCGACCATCACGGCGACGAAGACCGCGGCGACCAGCGAGAAGCAGACGACGACCACGACCATGGCGAAGACGGCGGCGATCGCCAGCGAGTTGTCCTCGAAGAGGCCGAACTTGGCCTTGTCGGACATGGTCGCGGCGACCTTCAGGCCGGCGTTGAAGACGTTCGCAGGAGACGCCGATCCACCACCGGCACCGATCTGGTAGAGACTGTCGACGACCGCCTTGGCGAAGCTCGGGCCCTGTTCGAGCACGAAGGCGAAGAGGCCGATGAACAGGATCCGCCGGACGAGGGCGGCGAACCAACCGTCGAGCGAGGCGGCCTCGATCGCCAGGAAGATCGCGGCGACCCCGACCTCGATGCCGGCGAGGATCCAGAACAGCGAGCGCGCCGCCTGCATGACGGTCGTCTCCCAACCGCGCGCCGCCGTCACCACCTGGTTTTCCAGGGTGGTGAGAACACTGCCCTCCTGCGCGAGAGCCGGGACTGCCACCAGGACGCAGGCCCCGGCAGCGATGATCGCGATCGGTGTTAATACGCGCATCCCCTGCCCTCCCCTCACCAACGTGGTTTCATCTGCTGGCCGCCGGTGGTGTCGTAGGCCTTGGGCGCGCCGAGGAAGTCCTCGGCCATCAGCCGTTTTCCCCGCGCGTTGAGCGCGAGGCCGACGGCGGTGCCGAGGACGGCGACGACGGCGAGCGCGAGGAGGAGAAATCGCATCGGGGTCACCAGCGCGGCTCCATGGTCTGGCCGCCGCTCGTCGCGGGGGCGGTGGAATCGAAGAAGCTCTCGCGGCGGGCCTGAGCGAGATCGCGGCTCGCCTGTTCCGACTGGTACCAGGTGCCCATCATCGTCATCTGCTGGGAGACGAGGCCACGCAGCTTCTGCATCTGGGCGACCTGTTGGGCGGCGATGTCGTGGCCGACCTGCAACGCCCGCATCTGCCCGTCGGCGCTCTCCGACATCGAGCGCAGCTGCGACATGGTCGCCTCTTCGGTCGAGAACTGCTCGGCGGTGAGGCCGGCGGCCTTCAGGGTGCCGCCGATCGTGTCGCGGTTGGTCGCCGACCAGCTCTGCCAGGTCGCGGAGAAGTTCTGTCCGGTCGGCTGGCTCGCCTTGAAGTCGGAATAGGACTTGAAGCGGGCGGAGAGCACGTCGTCGATGTTGCCCATGGAGAAGGAGATCCCCTGGGCCTTGGTCACGACGCTCTGTAGGCGGTTGAGGTCGCTCTGGACCTGTCCCCAGATATGGGCCGGCAGCTGCGCCGTGTTCTGCAGCATGTTCTGGTAGATGCGCAGCTGGTTCTGGATCTGCTCGGCGAGCTGGGTGATCTGCGTCACCTGATTGTCGATCTGGGTCGCCGAGTGGCCGACCAGACTGACCAGCTCGCCGTTGTTGAGGAGCTGCGTCCATTCGGTCGCGCCGCCGGTCAACCCGCCGCCGCCGGCGGAGACCGGGTAGGGCGAGAGCAGGATCGCGACCACGGTGAGGATTGCGCCGGCGTCACGCCGGCGGGAGCAAGGTTTCGGCATGAGCCACCCCTCTTTGTTTGAGCCAATGGCGGGACCAGTCGGTCCCGTATTCGGCGTGAAGGGATCGGATCGTCGCGAGGTCCGCCTTGCCCGACGCTCCGACGAAGGCGAGGGTCAGGGGCCCCAGGCTCATGTCGAAGAGGCGTCGACCGATTGGTGAGACGGCGTAGTACTCACGTTTCGGCACGGCATTCGCGACGATCTCGATCTGGCGCTCGTTGAACCCGATGCGCTCGTAGAACTCTCGTGTGCCCGGCTCGCGCGCCGCCCCGTTGGGCAGGCAGATCTTGGTCGGGCAGCTCTCCTTCAGGACGTCGATGATCCCGGACCGCTCGGCATCCGAGATCGACTGGGTGGCGAGGATCACCGCGCAATTGGCCTTGCGCAGCACCTTCAGCCATTCCCTGATCTTGTCGCGGAAGGCGGGATGGCCGAGCATCAGCCAGGCCTCGTCGAGAATGATCAGGCTCGGGGCGCCGGTGAGCCGCTTCTCGATGCGGCGGAAGAGATAGAGGAGCACGGGCACCAGGTTACGCTCACCCATGGTCATCAGCTCTTCGATCTCGAAGGTCTGGAAGGCGCCGAGCGCCAGACCGTCGGTTTCAGCGTCGAGGAGCTGACCCATCGGACCATCGACGGTGTAGGCGTGGAGCGCATCCTTGATCTCGCGCATCTGCACGCCCGAGACGAAGTCGGAGAGCGAGCGGCCGCGCGCCGCCGCCATCAACTCGATCTGCCGCGAGATGGCGTTGCGATGATCCGGCGTGACGGTCACGCCCTGCAAGACGATCAGGATCTCGATCCACTCGGACGCCCAGGCGCGATCGGCCTCGCTCGAGAGCTCCGACAGGGGACAGAAGGCGAGAGCCCCCTCCCCTGCCCCGGCGCCGATGTCATAGTGGTCGCCGCCGACGGCGAGCGTCAGCGGCAACATCGACCCGCCCTTGTCGAAAGCGAAGACCTGCGCGCCGTCGTAGCGACGGAACTGCGCGGCGATGAGGGCGAGCAGCGTCGACTTGCCAGATCCGGTCGGCCCGAACACCAGGGTGTGGCCGACGTCGTCGACATGGAGGTTGAGGCGGAACGGCGTCGAGCCCGACGCCACCTGCATCAAGGGCGGCGAACCCTCGGGATAGAAGGGACAGGGCGCGACCTCGGCTCCCGACCAGACCGAGTTCAACGGGATCAGATCGGCGAGGTTGCGCGTGCTGATCAGCGGTTCGCGGACATTCGAGTACCAATTGCCGGGCAGGCTGCCGAGGAAGGCCTCGGTCGCGTTGAGCGTCTCGATCCGGGCGCCGAAGCCTTCCGACTGGACCAGGCGGCGCACCGCTTCGGCCTTGTCGCGCAGCCGCTCCTCGTCTTCGTCGAAGAGCACGATCACCGCGGTGTAGTAGCCGAAGGCGACGAGACCCGAGGCGGCCTCGGCGATGGCGTCCTCAGTCTCGGCGACCATCGAAGCCGCATCCTGATCGAGCGATCGGCTCGCCGTCTGGAAGAGTTGGTCGAGGAACGGCCGGACCTTCTGCTGCCACTTCTTCCGCGTCCGCTCCAGACGCTCGCGCGCCTCGTGCTCGTCGAGGAACATGAAGCGGCTCGACCAACGATAGGTGAGAGGCATCAGGTCGAGGGCGTTGAGAATGCCGGGGGCGCTCTCCGCCGGCAGACCGTCGATGGCGACGATCGCCAGACGCCGATGGTCGACCAGTGGTCCGAGCCCATGGTGGAACTCGGCGACCGCCAACCAGTCGAGATACATCGGGATCGCCGGCAGGCGAACCGGATGGCTTTCGCCGGTGAGGGTGAAACGGATGAACTGGAAGAGCTCGTCATAGTGCGCGACGCGGAAGCCGCTCGCCCCGCTCACCTCCCGCGTTACCATCCGGCGGATCGACAACACACCGGCCAGATACTGCTCGATCTCGCGGATGCTGGTGCGGAAGAAGTCGAGCGTGGTGTCGACGAAGCTCGCGGTGCGGCTCTCGTCGTCGGCATAGACGAAACGCGCCAGCCCGGCCTTGCGCGGCGAAGCCGAACGCCAGGTCAGGATCATCGCGTGTCGGCTCTCGAAGTGACCGCTCGCGCGTTCGAAGCGGATCCGCCGTTCGTCGTCGATCGCCCGGCTGACGGGATCGGGAAACCGGCAGGCCTCTCGGGCCGGATAGGTGGTCGTCGGGACGCGCACCGCTTCGACCTGGATCATCCAACCGGATCCGAGCCGCGCCAGGATGGCATTGATCCGGCGGGAGACCTCGTTGCGCTCGAAGTCGGTCGAGCTCTCGCTGTCGGGGCCGGCGAAGTACCAACCGGCCATCAACGAGCCGTCCTTGAGCAGGATGACGCCGTTCTCGACCAGGGCCGCATAGGGCACCAGGTCGGAGAAGGACGGGCCGGAAGGACGGAAGGAGCGGAGCGCGACCATGTCGGACCTCACGCGCGACGCCAGGGGGTGGAGGTCGGCCGATAGATCGGCCGATAGCGGATGTAGCGGGCATAGACCGCCCGCATCTGCGGATCGGCCTTGGCCATCATCCGCAGGATTCCGAGGACGATCGTCCAGAGGAGGAAGCCGACGAGCGCCGAGGTCCAGGTCAGCACCACGAAGATCAGGATCGCCGCGGCGAGCCCGGTGACCAGCACCAACTCGCGGTCGGCGCCGAGCAGCAGGTTGGGACGCGACAGCGCCCGGTGAATGCGCGTGCGCTCGAGCGAGGACGTGATCTCGGCCATCACGCTCCCTCCCCTGCCCGCTCGTCACTCACGCCGATGGAAGCGCCGGTCGAGCCGAACAGAGCGACGATCTGGGAGGCGCCGAGCAGGATGCCGGCGACGAGCACCACGTACATCAGCCGCCGCGCGAAATCGTTGAGCTCGCCGCCGAAGATCAGCATGCCGCCGGCGACCGCGACGGCCGCCAGCGCGATGAAGCCGGCGACCGGACCGGTGATCGACTGCTGGATCTGCTGAAGCGGGCTCTCCCACGGCAGGCTGCCGCCGCTCGAGGCGAGCGCCGGGCCGGCCATGCAGGCGACCACCACGAGGGAGAGGAGAACGAGCATACGGGTTCGATCAGGCGACATGGCGTCTTGCCTCGGTTGTGAGAGGGCGGGTCTGGTAGCGGCCGTCGACGAAACCCTCGACCTCGAGGATCTCGCGCACGCGTCGACCGGTCGGGGTTCGCTCGATCGAGACGACGAGGTCGACGGCTTCGCCGATCACCTCGTGCATCGGCTGCCGGCTCGCTTCGGCCGTCAGCTGTTCGAGCCGCCGCAGCGCGGAAGCCGCCGTGTTGGCGTGAACCGTGGTGATCCCACCGGGATGGCCGGTGTTCCAGGCCTTGAGCAGGGTCAGCGCGGCGCCGTCGCGCACCTCGCCGACGATGATGCGGTCGGGACGGAGCCGCATCGTCGACTTCAGAAGCCGAGCCATGTCGACGGTGTCTGAGGTGTGGAGGGCGACGGCGTTCTCGGCCGCGCAGCGGATCTCGGCCGTGTCCTCGAGGATCACCAGGCGATGGTCGGGCGCGACCCGCACCATCTCGGCGATCACCGCATTGGCGAGCGTCGTCTTGCCCGATCCGGTGCCGCCGGAGACGACGATGTTGCGGCGAGAGGTGACGGCCATGCGCAAGGCATCGGCCTGCCCTTCGCTCATCACGCCCGAGGCGACATAGGCGTCGAGCGCGATCAGTTGCGACGCCCGCTTGCGGATGGTGAAGGTCGGCGCGCCGACGACCGGCGGCAACAGCCCCTCGAAGCGGTGTCCGCCGATCGGCAACTCGCCAGAGACGATCGGGCGTGTGTCGTCGGCCTCCGACTGGAGCGCGTGGGCGACGCTGCCGATGATGATCTCGGCGGTGCCGGCGAGCATCGTTCCGGCCTCGCGGATCCCCTCCCCCAACCGCTCGACGAAGATCCGCCCGTCGGGATTGAGCATGATCTCGACCACCGACGGGTCTTCGAGCGCCGCGCGGAGCAGCGGCCCGAGGGCTTCCTCGAGCTTGCGGACCAACCGGGGATGGGAGCGTGCCTGAGCCATGTCGAACCCGCCGTCTCAAGCCGCGACGGCGGCGCGGGCACCGAACTCGGAGACATACCCCGGCGGGCAGACCTTCTCGAAGCTGATCCGATCCGCCGGAAGCGTTCCCGCGACGCTGATGGTCTCGCCGATCAGGCGAACCTCGCCGAGGCGCCGCATCGGCCAATGCGCCCGCTGCAGGATCCGCTCGAAGCGGACATCGGTCGCCATGACGATCTCGCGGTAGTCGTTGGCCATCGACCAGTCGATGACTGCGGCGAAGAGGGTCAGGGTCGCTTGATGGAGCGTCCGCGACGAGACCGCCGAATTCGCGGTCGTGTCGACGCAGAAACGGGAGGCCTCGATCATGCCGCGATGGGTGCGGAGCTTCCGGCCGTCGAGCAGCTGCGGGAAGGTCCACTCCAGCATGGTCGGGCCGGTCGCCGGCAGAAGCCGGGCACAGCCGACGACGGTATCGCTCGGCGTGACCGCGAGGATGTAGGTGGGGCCGAGCCGATCGTACTCGTCGAGCTCCCTCCCCTCTTCGATCTGGACATTCCAGCCGAGGCGCCCGCCGAAGATGCGGGCGCGCAGCCGATGCATCTGGTCGATCAGATCACGGGCGTGATCGGTGTCGGCGTTCGAGATCGCTACGGCTCGCATGGCTCGGTCCCTCGGTTCGTTGGAACGAAGCCAAGGGGAGCACGGATGGCGCGTCGCGTCAGACCGGCGAATTTGACGGGGTAAGAGCGGTGGCCGCCGCGAGCGAGTGGGGACGTAGCAGGATCCCTTCCCCGTCAGATTCGACGGGTTTCCGAGGCAATCACATCGTGAAACTACTTCTGCCCGTGTCCACGGAAGAAACCCGACTCTGATCGGGCAGGCGTGGGTCGAGTGCGACGGATGATGCTATGCCCACATTGAACAACGAGAGCCATCTCTCAACGTCGCTGCTTCCAGCGACGGACCCATCGGAAAACTCGAATTCCGCGCAACCCCTTCCGAGGGGGCAAATTGCCGAAGATGAACGTGTTTTCCGTGATGCTTCCGGCGATTTGGGAAAAGCGAGTTGCCGGCCGGCAACTTCACAGAAAGGGCCGTTTGCGAGTGATTTGTCGTTAAGGTTTCGTTTACCCTTAATCGCTTGCCAGACTCGAAGAATCGAGCGATTTTGGCACGGAAGATCGGGCGATATTCGCTCTTTGCCGTGCATACGCGAGGCAGCAGTGGTTACGACGACAAAAGCCGGACAACAGCTCGGCGCGATCCATGAGCTCGTAGGCGCGCATGCCCGCGAGCTCTCGTCGCGGCTGCAGTCTCATCGGCTCCAACTCTTTCCGCCCGAGGCTCACAAGAGCCTCAGGAAGTTCACGTCGGGAGAGGCCGCTCGGTTGATCGGCATCAACGACGGCTATCTTCGTCGCCTCTCACTGGAAGGCAAGGGGCCGGAGATCGACGTCGGTCCGCATGGTCGACGGTCCTATTCGGCAGCCGACATTCAGGCGCTGCGTGTTCTGTTGGATCAAGGCGGCAAGTCGGATCGCCGCTATGTTCCCTGGCGGAGTGGCGCCGAGCATCTTCAGGTCATCACCGTCGTCAACTTCAAGGGTGGTAGCGGCAAGACGACGACGGCTGCCCATCTCGCTCAGTACTTGGCATTGCGTGGATACCGTGTTCTGGCGATCGACCTCGATCCTCAGGCGAGCCTTTCGGCGCTGCACGGCATTCAGCCGGAGTTCGACGTCGACGACAATCAGACCCTCTACGGTGCGATCCGCTACGACGGCGAGCGCAAGGATCTGCGTGAGATCATCCGTAAGACCTATTTCACCAACCTCGATCTGGTGCCGGGCAACCTCGAGCTGATGGAATTCGAGCACGAGACGCCGAAGGCGTTGGCCGGCTCCAATCCGACCGAGCGTATGTTCTTCACGCGCATGGACGAGGCCTTGGCATCCGTCGCCGACGATTACGATGTCGTCGTCGTCGACTGTCCGCCGCAGCTCGGCTTCCTCACCATGTCGGCTCTCTGTTCGGCGACTGCGGTTCTGGTCACGGTTCATCCGCAGATGCTCGACGTCATGTCGATGTGCCAATTCCTGATCATGACGTCGGATCTGCTCAGCGTCGTCGCCGATGCCGGGGGCAACATGGGCTATGACTGGATGCGCTATCTGGTGACCCGCTACGAGCCGGGGGATGGCCCGCAGAACCAGATGGTGTCGTTCATGCGTTCGCTGTTCGGCGATCACGTTCTGAACTATCCCATGCTGAAGAGCACGGCGATCTCGGACGCCGGGATCACCAAACAGACGCTCTACGAGGTCAGTCGGGACCAGTTCACGCGATCAACCTATGACCGCGCCCTGGAGGCGCTCGACAACGTCAACGGCGAGATCGAGCAGCTCATCCGCAGCGCGTGGGGGAGGGCGTGATGGCGCGTAAGAACCTTCTCATCGGCCTGACGAGTGCCGAGTTGCCGGCCGGCAACTCGGGCGCCGTCGATACCGGCGAGCCGGAGGTGCGTGCTCATGCGACGCCTCATTTCGGCATCGGAGGAACACGTGGCGCAATCGGAGCGGTCAGCCGTTCTATCGAGCAGTTGAAGGCCCAAGCGGTCGTCGAATTGGCTCCGGCGCTCATCGACGTTTCCTTCATATCGGATCGCCTGCGGGGCTCGGTGGAGGATCACGAGGGTCTCGTCGCTTCGATCCGCGAACACGGACAGCAAGTCCCGATTCTGGTTCGCCCCCACCCCGAGAAGGAAGGACGTTATCAGGTCGTCTACGGACATCGGCGTCTGCGGGCTGTTTCCGACCTCGGCAAGCCGGTTCGCGCGGTGATCAAGCCGCTTTCCGACGAGCAGGTCGTGATCGCGCAGGGCCAGGAAAACAGTGCCCGGACCGACCTCTCCTTCATCGAGAAGGCGCTCTTTGCGGCACGGCTGGAGGAGGGGGGCTTCGGGCGTGAAACGATCATGGCTGCATTGTCCGTCGACAAGACCGGCTTGTCGCGGCTGATCTCTGCCGCCGTGAAGATTCCGCGCGAGATCATCGAGGCCATCGGACCCGCCGCCAAGACGGGCCGCGACCGGTGGGTCGAACTCGCGGCGCGCCTCGACCATCGACATGGCCTGGAGAAGGCGCTGCGGACGATCGCGGAAGACGGCTTCGATGGGAAAAGCTCCGACGAACGCTTCAACCGAGTTTTCGACGTGGTTGCGCCGAAGAAGCCGGCTCAGGCTCGTCCGACGATCCTCAAGGCCGACGACGGAACCCGCGTTGCTCGGATCAAGGGTGACGGACAGAACCTGACGGTGATGGTCGACGAGAAGGCGACGGCGGGCTTCGGCGCGTATCTGGTCGCCAATCTTCCCGAACTTTACGCGGCGTTCAAACGTCGTGGCGAGGCGTAAACCGCATATCCCTGAAACCCGACTGGAGAAACAGCGGCAAAAAGAAAAGGCCCCCGAAACGTCACCGCTCCGGAAGCCCTCTCATCAAGTGTAGCGACTGATAGAGAATCACTTCCGCGAATCGCTGTCAAGCCTCTCTGCGAGCGGCATCGCCGTTTCGGCGACCGAATTTCTTTGCCCAAACAAAGGCAAAGGCATCATGCAGCCCTATCAGTCCAGAACGCCCTTCGGAGGGCGATCGCTGACGCTTGCCCATGTGGCGGCGCAGTCCAAGGCGGAGGCGCGAGCCCCGGAGAAGGTCGTCCACAAGTGGGAGGTCTTCCGTTCGATCTGTACTGCCAAAGCCAGACTCGGGGTCTCCGAGCGGGCGTTGGCCGTGCTCGACGCGCTCTTGAGCTTCCATCCGGAGACGACACTGTCGGGCGACAAGCTCGTTGTGTGGCCGTCGAACCGGCAGTTGGCGCTCAGAGCCCACGGCATGGCGCCGGCGACGTTGCGTCGTCACATCGCAGGCCTGGTCGACGCCGGCCTCGTCGTGCGCCGCGACAGCCCCAACGGCAAGCGTTACGCCCGCAAGGGGGAGGGGGGCGAGATCGATCAGGCCTTCGGCTTCGATCTGACGCCGCTCGTCGCCCGCGCCGAAGAGATCGAGAGCCTGGCCGAGGACGTCCGCGCCGCCGATCGGGCGCTGCGGCTGGCGCGCGAGCGCATCACCATCTGCCGCCGCGACATCGCCAAGATGATCGCCACCGGCCTTGAGGAGGGCGTCCCGACGCGGCGAGAGGGCAGGGGGCCTACCGATTGGAACGAGGTTCACGCCCATTTCCGCTCGATCGTAGAGGCCATGCCGCGCAATGCCGGGCTCACCGATCTCGAAGGGATCGCCGAGGATCTCTCGACGCTCGCCGACGATGTGTTCATGCTGTTGGAAATGCATGGAAAAGACGAGAATACGAGCGCCGATGAGTCTCAAAATGAGCGTCACATACAGAATTCAAACCCACACCCCTCTACTGAACTTGAACCTCGCTTCCAAGAAGTGAGGGCGGCGAGGGCAGAGATCGAACCGCTTGCGCTCAGACCCGTGGAGGGCGCCTTCCCCTTGGGGATGGTGCTCCAGGCCTGTCCCGACATCGTCGACTATGCCCGAGACGGCATCTCCAACTGGCGCGACTTCCTGGCGACCGCGGCCGTGGTGCGGCCGATGCTCGGGATTTCGCCGAGCGCCTGGGAGGAGGCGAGGGGGATTCTGGGCGAGGTTCAGGCGGCGGTCGTCGTCGCGGGGATCCTACAGCGCCATGCGATGATCGCTTCGGCCGGCGGTTACCTGCGCAGCCTGACGCGTAAGGCGGAGGAGGGCGGCTTCAGCCTCGGCCCAATGCTGATGGCGTTGATCGGCAGCAGGAAGCGCGAGAAAGTGAGGGCGTGATGGAGCCGGCGAGGAAGGATGCGGCCGTGGTTCGCCGGATCACGAATAGAGTTCGGAACTCTGGAAGGGCAGGGGACCCGCCCCTCGTCGAGCGAGACGAAGTCTTCTAGTGGATTGACCGATACGGAAGAGTCCGATTTGGGATTCCGTTCGAGGGCGTCCTGTGCGAATCTCGGGCATGCGCACAGGGGTCTCGATCACACTCGGTGAGGCTGAGCGGCGGCGGCTCGAAGCCGTGATCGCCGACCGTAACTCGCCACAAAAGCATGTCTGGCGAGCCCAGATCGTTCTGATGAGCGCCGACGGCATCGGAACGGCGGCGATCATGACGGCGACCGATACCGCCAAGACGACCGTCTGGCGTTGGCAGGCCCGCTTCATGGACGAGGGCGTCGATGGGCTGCTGCGCGACAAGACTCGCCCGCCCGGCAAGCCGCCGGTCGCCGACGACAAGACGTCCACGGTGGTGGCGATGACGCTGAAGCCGCCGCCCCATGAGGCGACGCACTGGACGGCGCGCGCCATGGCCAAGGTCGCCGGATTGGCGGTCTCCACGGTTCAGAAAATCTGGAAGACGCACGGCCTCGCCCCACATCGCTGGCGGCAGTTCAAACTTTCCAACGATCCTGCCTTCACCGAAGCCGTTGTCCGCCATGTAGGCCTCGTTGACGGCAGAGCGATAGGCCGTGTCGGCCCATACCGTCCGCGCCGTGTTGGTCGTGTCGAGCAGGCCGTCGCGCAGCACCGCACCCTCGTAGGCGGCCGCGTCCGTGACCTTCCACGTCCGGATGAAGCCATGGCCGACGTCGATGGCCACGTGGTTCTGGTAGCCGAAGGAGGGAATGGCGATGTCGACCGGAGGCTTCGTCCCGTCCGGCCGCTCCTTCGCCTTGGTGAACTTCACCGTCCAGCGCGCGTCGCGATCCTTGTGCCGGAGCTTCGCCGGCCGGCTCTTCCAATCCTCGGGGATGGAGCTATGGGGGAATTTGGGTGACGGGGCGATCAGGCGGCGGTCTGGGACGGCGCGTTCGTGACCTCGATGCCGTCGGCGAATCTGACACCTCGAACGACCTTCGGCAACTGGTTCTCGCCCTTCAATCGCCGCCAGGTCTTTGCCGCGGCGGTGACGAGCTTGAAGACCATCAGCCGCGCCGTGGTCGTCGACAGCGCGCCCTTCGTGCGGACCGTCCGGTGGCGAACGGTGGAGAAGACGCTCTCGATCGGGTTCGACGTGCGTAGATGGTCCCAGTGCTCGGCGGGGAAGTCGTAGAAGGCGAGCATCTGTCGGCGATCCTTGGTCAGGCACTCGACCGCCTTCGGGTACTTGGTGCCGTATTTCTCGGCGAAGACATCGATGGCGGCCTCGGCCGCGGCGCGATCGGGTGAGCGCCAGATCTCGCGGAGGTCGACCTTCATCGTAAGCGTCGTTCTCAGGCCACGTCGGCGAGGAGGCGCGCGGGCGGGGCATATGCCCAAGGCAACAGCTCGTCGATGCGGCTGTTGGGGTGATCGGCGACGATCCTGGTGAGCACGTCGGTGAGGTAGGCCTGGGGTTCGACGTCGGCGAGCTTGCAGGTCTCGATGAGGGAGGCGACGACCGCCCAGTGGTCGGCGCCGCCATCGGAGCCGGCGAAGAGCGCATTCTTGCGGGTCAGCGCCAAGGGGCGGATGGCGCGCTCGACGGTGTTGTTGTCGATCTCGACCCGACCGTCGTCGAGGA